>JACQTN010000515.1 GCA_016210785.1 Armatimonadota bacterium | reverse complement strand
GGCCCAAGGACACTCCACCCAACTTCGACGGGCTAGCAGCGCGTCTCGGAAATCCATGCTTTGTTCATGCGCAGGGCCGGCTTCGCCGAGCCCGAGCATCACCGGTATCTCGGCACCCGCACCGTCGCGGGTGGGGCCGAGGGGAGGGAAAGACCCTCCCCTCGTCGAACACTTGGAGAAGGGTGGAGTGGCGTAAAGACACTCCACCCAACCTTAACGAGCTAGCGCCACCTCCACTCCTGCACGTTCCAGGTGTACGGCCCCGGCGATGACGAGGTGCCGCTGGGCCTGTAGTTGAGGAGCCCCTCCTTCACAGTGCTGGCGCTGGTCCACTGGTACAGCAGCAGCGCCGGGACTTCCTCCGCCCACACTTTCTGAAGATCCTTGAGGATTTGGCCGCGCTTGGCGTCGTCCAGCTCCTCCTCGTAGACCTTCATCAGGCGGTCGGCCTCGTCGTTCTTCCAGCCCATGGTGTTGGTGCTGTACTCGCCCACGGCCTGGATGTTCCAGGATCCGTAGGTGCGGTCCACGTTGAGGTTGTTCTGGGGCCCGTGGCTGATGATGGCCAGGTGAGGATAGCGCCGGGCGTACCAGAACCGGCTCAGGAAGGTGCGCGAGGGCACGTTGTTGATGCTGAGCTCGATGCCCAGCTCGCGCAACTGCACCTGGAGGATCTGCTGGACGCGCTCGCGCGTGCTGTTACCCGCGGTCGTCATGACGCTGATGGCGAAGCGCTCGCCGCGGGCGCTGCGCAGGACCCCGTCGGGCCCCGGGGTCCACCCCGCCTCCCGCATGAACCCTCGGGCCCGCTCCAGGTTGAGCGAGTACTTGCGGATGTCCTTGTAGAAGAGCGGGTGGTTCTCCGGCAGAAAGGAGTGCGCTGCGGGCTGCTTTCCCTGGAACAGCGCCTTGCTGATCCCCTCGCGGTCCACCGCGTAAGCGATGGCCTGACGCACCCGGCGGTCCTGGAGGAACGGGCTCGTCACGTTGAAGTAGAGGCCGTCCTGGACAAGGGTGGGACGGTAGTCCACCTTCAGGCCGCGCGCCCGCCCCTGCCGGATCAATTCCTCTACCTGGAGCCCCTGCGCGAAGGCGATGCCCACCGGCGGCGGCGCGCCGATATCCACGGCGCCGGCCACGATGTTGGCCACCAGCGCGCTCACGTCGCTGAAGAGCTTGATGACCACCCGGTCCAGGGCGGGCCGGCCTCGGAAGTAATTGGGGTTGGCCTCGAAGACAATCTCGCTCCCCTGCCGCCAGGACTTGAAGATAAAGGGACCGCTGCCGACCGTCACGGCGGGATCTTTCCCGTACGCCGCCTCGCGCAAGGCCTTGGCGCCCTGCCTGTGGTAGGACTGGAGGATGTGGCGGGGCAGGATGAAGGTGTCGGTGATGTCGGCGTTGGCGAAGGCATACCGTTTGTTGAAGGTCACCGTCAGCGTGCGGGCGTCGTGGGCCACAATGTTCTCGATGAAATCGCCGGCCTGCCGGACATAGATGGGGATGTTCTTGTCCTTGACCACGCGGTTGGTGAACACCGCGTCCTCACTGGTGATGGGCCTGCCGTCGTGCCAGGTGGCCTGGCGCAGCTTCCAGGTCACGTGCATGCGGCCATCGGGCAGGACCTTCACCCCGCCGTTCTGCACGGTCGGGATATCCTCCACCAGCACGGGCACCAGCTGCCACTTCTCGTTGTAGGTCACCGTGGGCGAGAGGAAGATGGGAAACGTGGTGTGGGCGGCCAGCGTGGTGTAGTTGGTCGGGTTGTAGGTGTCCGGCTCCTGCAGCATGCCGATGACGACCTCGCGGCGGGGCGCCTCGCCCGCCCGCGCGGGCAGAGCGGGAGCGGCCAGCGTCACGACTGCCAGCAGGACCAGCGCGGTCACGAAGCGTCGACTCACGGCCCTCACCTCCGTGTTCTGCGAAGCTGTGCCGGAAATGCCAAACCGGAAACCACCTTGTAAGGCGTAACGAGCCTGGCGCCGTCTTCCGCCCGATGCTTCTCCACGCGGCGGGATCTTCCCTGTCCACCGCGCGGGGAGGGGACGCGGAGGTTCCGACGAACATTGAGGCCCGATGCCAGGACGCCCTGCCTCCCGGAAACCGGTGAACGAAGCCGAGCGCGTCGCCACCATCATTGCGCGGCTACGCGCCCGCTACCCGGAAGTCCGCCTCCCGCTGCACCACGGGAATCCCCTGCAGTTGCTCATCGCCACCATCCTCTCGGCGCAGTGCACCGACGCGATGGTCAACAAGGTCACCCCGGCGCTGTTTGCCCGGTGGCGTACCGCCGCCGACTTCGGCGGCGCCGATCCGCGAGAACTGGAGGAGATGATCCACCCCACCGGTTTCTTCCGGCAGAAGGCCCGCGCCATCATGGGCGCCTGCCGGACGCTCGTGGAGCACTTCCACGGCGCGGTCCCGGACACGATGGATGACCTGCGCCGCCTGGAAGGGGTGGGCCGCAAGACCGCCAACGTGCTGCTCTCCGCGGCGCGCCTGGAGAAGTGGCCCGGATGGCGGGGCGCCGGCGCCGGTCCCGAGGCAGACGGGCTGGGACTCGTCGTGGACACCCACGTGCGCCGGCTGGCGCAGCGGCTTGGGCTCTCCCGCCAGGACGACCCGGAGAAGATCGAGCAAGATCTGATGAGGATCATCCCAATCGACGAGTGGGACGGGTTCTCGCTGCGCCTGATCTACTTCGGCCGGGAGATCTGCAAGGCGCAGCGCCCGGTGTGCCCGGTCTGCCCCCTCAACGACGCGTGCCCCTCGGCGCCGCACGGCGGCACGCCTCCCTGGCAGCGGCGGAGGGCGCTCGCCAGGGCCGGGGCGGGAAGAGATCTCCGCGGACAGGTGGCCGCGCGCGTCCGGCGCGGCGGGACGCCGCGCCGCGACCCGAAGACCGAAGGGCCGGTCCGAGGCGGCACGCGCGGGACCCGGACGCCAGCATCCGCCGCGCCGCCGTCGGGAGGCACCGGACGCCGTGCCCCGGCGCAACCGGCCGCAGCGACGCGGACGAGCGGGCGAAAGGCGGCGTCCCGCGGGTCGCCTGCGCGGAAGAGACCATGACCCCCACACCTTCCGGCGACGGCATCATCGAGGTCAGCGACGTCTTCAAAGCCTTCGTCACCCGGGGCGATCGGCGCAACGGGCGCGCCTTTCTGGCCCTGCACGACGTCAACCTCTCCATCGCCCGCGGTCGCTTCGTCGCCTTCGTCGGCCCCTCCGGCTGCGGCAAATCCACCCTGCTCAACATGATCGCGGGCCTGGTGCGCCCCACCGAAGGCGCGGTGCGGTACAAAGGCGTGCCCGTGAGCGGCGTCAACACCGACGTGGGGTACATCACGCAGGACGACAACCTGTTCCCCTGGCGCACGCTGCGCGAGAACGTGGAGATGGCGCTGGAGTTTCGCGGCGTTCCGGTAGACCGGAGGCGCGATCTGGCGCTCCGGTACATCGGCATGGTGGGCCTGAGCGGCTTCGACAACCATTACCCCCACGAGCTCTCCGGAGGGATGCGCAAGCGGACGGCGCTGGTGCGCACCCTCATCTACGAGCCCGATGTGATCCTGATGGACGAGCCCTTCGGGCCGCTGGATGCCCAGACCCGCGTGATCCTCCAGGATGAACTGCTGAAGCTGTGGGACGGGTCGGGCAAGACGATCGTCTTCGTGACGCACGACCTGGTGGAAGCCATCGCGCTGTCGGACGAGATTGCCTTGTTCAGCCGCGCGCCGGGCACCATCAAGCAGGTCTACCAGGTGCCGCTAGAGCGGCCCCGGGACGTGTTCCACATCCACGCGCACCCCAACTTCCCGGAATTCTACAACCGGCTGTGGCAGGACCTCAAGGAGGAGATCACGGCGGTTGAGCTGGAGGCTAGCCCATAAGGTTGGATGGAGTGGCTTTACGCCACTCCATCCTTCACCTCGTGTCCGGACGGGGGAGGCCCTTCGCGGCACGTGCTTCACGGTTGCGAGGAGCACCATGCTACCGCGCTCGCCGGACTCACGGCGGGCACGTGCGACATTGTGCGCCGTGCCCCATGCTACCG
>JACQTN010000518.1 GCA_016210785.1 Armatimonadota bacterium | reverse complement strand
GCACCGCGGCGCTGCGGGCGGCACGGATGTCTCGGAGGGCACCGGGTCCGCGCACGGCGGCGGCTCCGCGGGCCATGAAGGGACCACGCATCTCTCCGTGGTGGACGGCGAAGGTAACGCCGTGGCGATCACCCACACCAACCGCGACTCCTCCGGCGTGGTCACGCCGGGCCTCGGCTTCATGTTCAACAACGACATGGCCTCGTACGATCCCATCCCCGGCCGTCGCAACTCCATCGCGCCCGGCAAGATGCCCGTGACCGGCGGCGCTCCCACCATCTTCCTCCAGGACGGCCAGGTGGTCATGGTAATCGGCTCGCCCGCGGGCCCCCGCAAGGTGACGGCGCTGGTGCAGGCGGTGCTCAACGTCCGGTACTTCGGGATGGGCATGGCGGAGGCGGTGGCGGCGGAGCGCATCCACTGCGAGGGGGAGGTGGTGTTCGCGGAGCCGTCCTTCCCGGAGGAGAAGGTGGAGGCGCTGGTGGGGCTCGGGCACCGGGTGGAGCGGAGCCGGTACACGGCGCGGCTTGCGGCGATCCTGCGCAACCCACAGACCGGCCGCCTGGAGGGCGGCAGCGATCCGCGAGGGGGTGGAGGGCTGGCCGCCGTGGAATAGGCTATCCGTTTACCTGCCGGCCGGGCCGGCGCGGCTACGGTGATAGTATGAAGACCGTCCGGGTGCTCCTGCTCATGCTCCTGGCCTGGGCGCTGCTCGCTCCGGGCGCCGCGGCCAAGAGCTTCCACTTCAGCCGCGCGGAGATCGCCGCGGAGGTGACCCCCAGCGGCGCCATGTGGATCACCGAGCGCCGCGCCTACGACTTCGACGGCTCCTTCTCCTGGGCCACCTACATGCTTGACTTGCGTGGCGCCACCGGGGTTTCCTTTGCCGGGGTTTCCGATGAGTCCGGCGCGTACACCCGCGCCCGGTCCCAGGCGCCCGGCACCTACGACGTGGCAGTCCGCGCGGGCGAGATGGTGGTCCGCTGGTACTTCCGCGCCGCGGACACGAAGAAGACCTTCACCCTGCGGTACCGCGTGGACGGCGTGGTGACCCGCTACCTGGACACCGCTGAACTGTACTGGAAGTTCGTCGGCACCGGGTGGGACGTGCGCAGCGACGACGTGCTGGTGACGGTCCGGGTGCCCGGCGCCCGCCGGGCGGATCTGCGGGCGTGGGGGCACGGCCCGCTGCACGGGCGGGTGGACCTGGACGACGGGCAGGTGCGCCTCTCCGTGCAGAACCTGACGCCCCACACCTTCGTGGAGGGTCGCATCCTGTTCCCCACCAGCCTCGTGCCCGGGGCGCCGGCGGTGAGCGAGCAGGCGCTGCCGCGCATCCTGGAGGAGGAAGGCCGGTGGGCCGCTGAGGCCAACCGAAAGCGGCTGCTGTACCGCGTCAACCTGATCATGCTGATCGCGGCGCCGCTGGCCGCCCTGCTGCTGTGGTTTGTGATCTATCGTCGGTACGGGAAGGAGCACCGCTCCCAGTTCGACGGGGAGTACTACCGGGAACTGCCGGCGAGGTACCCGCCCGCGGTCCTGGGGGCGCTGTGGCGGTGGGGGACGCCGCGGCCCGAGGACTTCGCCGCCACCATCATCGACCTGGCGCGGCGCGGCTACCTGAGAATCGATGAGGAACAGCCGCCGGAGGCGCCGTCCCTGGCCGCCTCCCTGGTGCGCCTGGTGGTGAGGAGCGGCCAGGACAAGGTGGTCCGGTTCACGCGCACGGGGAAGTCCGAGAACGACCTGGCCGCGTTCGAGCGGGAGGCGCTCGATATCCTGTTCTCCCCGAAGACCAGTCCCCTGAAACCATCGGTGAGAGCCCTGTTCTTTGGGCGGCAGCCTCCGCGGCCTCCCGCGGGATCGCCCGACGGTATGTCGGTGACCGACGAGGAATTCAGGGTGTACACGGCAGCGCGCAAGGGGGGCCGCCAGAAGTTCGTGGACTGGTACAAGCGGGTCGAGCAGGCCGCCCGGTGGTACGACTTCTTCGACGCCGGCAGCGAGCGCATGCGCGGGCGGACGGCGATGGCCGGGGGCATCCTCCTCGCCGGCGGCTTCTTTACCTCCATCGGAGGCGCCGCCAGCGGAACCTTCATGCTCGGCCTGATGGGGATCGCGATCGCCGGTCTCCTCCTGCTGATCCTGAGCAGCCCCCTGCGGCGCCGGTCCCCGAAGGGCGCCGACCAGCTCGCGCAGTGGCAGGCGTTCCGCCGGTTCCTCACCGACTTCTCCAACCTGAAGGACGCGCCGCTCCCCGCGCTGTCGGTGTGGGAGTACTACCTGGTCTACGCAGTCACGCTGGGCGTCGCCGACCGCGTCATCGAGCAGATGCGCACCCTGTATCCCCAGGTGCAGGATGGATCCTACGCACCGTCGTGGTATCACGCCGGGAACTGGGGGAGCCGCGACGGCGGCGGCGCGTTTGCCAGCCTGGCGTCCCTGGGCGATTCGCTGTCCGGTACGGTCAGCGCCGCCCTGGGGCAGTCGTCGTCCAGCAG
>JACQTN010000510.1 GCA_016210785.1 Armatimonadota bacterium | reverse complement strand
GCGCTGCTCCTTGCGGGATACGCAGCGTTGTACGCGGTCACCACGCCGGCCCAGCAAATGGCGCCGGGGATGAGCGGGCAGACGGGGCAGAACCCGACGCCGCCCGTCAAGGGCCTATACAGGGGGAAGGAGTTGCTGTTCATCCACACCGAGGCGTCGTCGCCCCAGGTAGCGGGGATGCTGACGAAGATGATGGGCCCCCAGGTCTTCACGGTGCCCAGCCTGGCGAAGATCCCGGGAAATCTGCTCGCCGATGTCTACGTGTTTACGAACGGGGTCAAGGGCGGTGGACCCTTTGGCTTCCAGCCTGACGTCTTTGACGCGGTTCCGGGGCAGGCCCGGTACACGCCCCTTCGCTCGGTGGTCCTCGTGGCCTGGCGGCCCGGCAGAACGCCGCGGTTGCTGGACTCCGTCGAGGAGATTCAAGCCGCGGTGCGCAAAGGCGAGGTCACCTTGCAGCGACCGGGCGTTGTCGTCAACATGCCCATGCTCACCTGGCCCGGCGGGCATCGCTAGGTCATGGGGGGCACAGGGTGTACAAGGCAGAACCAATGACGTCGTGTGCAGGGCGGAGATTGCCGCCGGATGACGCCGGAGTCGAAGGTGATCTGCGGCACCGAGATCATGAGCGCCGAGGAGGGAGGTTCGCAGTGCACGCCCAGACGGTGAGCCAGCCGGCGCGGAGAGGGAACACCTGAGGGCATGATGATACGCATTGCCCTGTTCTGGACTTCCGGAGGTTCCAGGGCTAGGAATCGGGAGGCCAGCAGGTTGGGAGGTGGCGTCTAGTCAGATGCGCGAGTTCGCAACCTCCTGGTACGGTATCTTGAAACCGCCCCAGCCACGACATCGCGGCCTACCTGAAAGGCCAAGGGTATCGGATCATTCCCGTGACCCCGACCATCGCCGAGGCGCCTGGGGAGAAAGCCTACGGGAGCCTGCGGGAAATCCCCGAGCGCGGCGATGTGGTCCAAATCTTCCGAAAGCCCGCGGACGTCCCGGCCATCGTGGAGGAGGCCATCGCCATCGGCGCCACTGTGGTATGGATGCAGCCTGGCATTGTGCACGGGGAGGCAGCGGCCCGCGCGGAAGCGGCCGGAGTTACGGTGGTCATGGATACCGGCCTGCGGGCAACGCACCGCGGACTCCGTGCCGCAGGCCGGGTCTAGCACCGTGAGGATACGCCCAAAGGGGAGTGCTCCCACGGGCGGTGACGTATCATTCGGGTGATGGGCATGCGGATCGGCGAGTTAGCGGCCAAAGCAAGGGTCAATCCGAAGACCATCCGCTACTACGAGGACATCGGCTTATTGCCCGCTCCCCCGCGCACCTCCACCGGGTATCGGCAGTATGCTGACTCGGATGTCGAGCGGCTGGAATTCATTCTAAGCGCCCATTCCCTCGGATTGGCGCTGGCGGAGATTAAGGAAATTCTGGCCTTCCGTGACCGCGGCACGTATCCTTGTCCCTACGTCCTCGCGCTTATCGACACGAAGGTGCGGGAGATCGAGGCGCGGATTGAGGGCCTGCGCCGGCTTACCAACGACCTGAAGCGTCTCCGGAAGGCAGCGGCTGCCATCCCTCAAGAAGAAATCGCGGCGAAAGCGCGCTTTTGCCACATCATTGAGAACCAACAGCTCCTCAAGCTCAGGGAGCGACCGCTGGCCTCAAGCAAGCGCATGCCGAAGACCGCGTTGTGACATTCCATTGGCACGGGAAGCAGGTGAGGCTGCACTCGGGGATCCGTAGCGAAAGCGGGCGGTCATGAACTCCGTGGCTTCGAACGCGGTGATGTGCTATTAATAGTACCACGTACGCATCAACGAGACGGGAGGCGATTCGAGATGGCCTGGATTCGCACCATCAAGCCGCGCGAGGCCACTGGAAACGTTTTGGTCTTCTATGAGGAGGTGCGCGCATCCCTTCACACGCGCCAGCGTCTGGCCGGGCAGCCTCTTACCGACCTGCCCGACAACCCGGTTCCCAACGTGCTCATGAGCCTCCATCCGGCAGCGGCCCGAGCGTTCCTGAAGTTCCGCGACATCGTGATGGCAGGCGAAAGTCCGCTCTCCCGCGCCCAGCGCGAGATGATCGCGACCGTGGTCTCCGCGGCGAACCGCTGCGTCTTCTGAACAGTGGCCCACGGGCGGGCCGCCCGTGAACTCACTGGCAACGACTCCCTGACGGACGTCCTGGTGCGCGACTTCCGCTCGGCACCGATCTCCGACGCCGACAAAGCGATGCTCGCCTACGCGGAGAAGCTGACGCTGGCGCCCAGCGAGATGCGGGAGGAAGACGTGCAGGTGCTGCGCGCCCACGGGTTCAGCGACCGGGCGATCCTCGACATGAATCTGGTTGCCGGCATCTACAACGTACTCGACCGGTTGGTGGACGGCTTAGGCGGAGAGCTTCACGAGTGGATGCACAGTGAGGCGGAGCGGCTGGGCATTGCCGGGTGGAAACCGGGGAGCCCGGCGGGCTGATGGGGAGCGGGCTGCCGCCGGAGTCGCGGTCGGAGGCGCAGCAGGGCCTTGTGAAATGCGCAACTCATGTCAAAGCACGGGGTAACCTTCGCGCTTGCGAGTCGAGAGTCCGGTCCTGCCGATAGGCTCCGCATCGCCGCGGGGTCCGACGCGTCTACTCGCGTGGATCCACGATGGTGATCTCGCCTTCCACCATCTTGCCGGTGAACGTGAACTTCGGCCCGAAGATGCTGTAATTCACGGGAGCCTCTTTGGGATCGAAAAATGCGGTGAACGCAAACGCATCACCGGCCCGGCCGCCCCCGATGCCGCCATCTATCGCCTCGATCATGTAGGTGGCATGCTCGGCCGCGGTGCGGGACCCGATCGTGGTCTTCGCCTGCCCCACTTCGGT
>JACQTN010000509.1 GCA_016210785.1 Armatimonadota bacterium | reverse complement strand
GCCCTGCACCTCGCCGTCCAGGAGCCGCAGGGGCAGCAGGGGACACTGAAACCGCTCCCTGATCTCTCGCACGTAGCCGACCTGCATCGCTCGTCGCTTGCGGAAGTAGTCGTTGACACAGGCTTCTTCGGGAAGCAGGTAGTTGACCACGACCACCTGCGTGGAGATCCCGATCTCCGCCAGATCCAGCATGGCGCGGTGCGCCTCGACAACCGGCGTCGCCTCGGGGTAGACGACGAAGCCAAACACCGTCTGCGACGGATCCCGCAGTCGCCGGATGAGCCCATCGTACCGCGTTCCCATCTCGACCTTCCGCGCCGCGCCCTCCTGGCCCCTTGCAACCATGATCTCGACCTGGTCCCGGTAGTCGAACGGCAACTGCAGCAGCCGAAGCGTGTGCCCCGTCGGGGCGGTGTCGAAGATCACGGCCCCGTATGAATCTTCTTCCAGGTAGCGGGCGAACTCATCGAACACGGCGATCTCCTCGGTACACGGCGACTCCAGTTCCTCGCGGAGTCCCGCGATCATCTCGGCGGAGTAGCGGCCTTCCGCCTCGTCCAGGATCCTGGCTTTGTAGCGGGCCGCTGCGGCGGCCTGGTCGACGCGCACGGCCCAGAGGTTCGGGACGCCGCGGAGAGGCGCCGGCGCGACTTCCACCCGCTGTGCGAACACCTCTCCCGTGTGGGCGGCCGGGTCGGTAGTCGCCAGCAGCGTTCGGACCCCCTGGCTGGCCAGATGGAGCGCCGTGGCGCAGGCAACCGTGGTCTTGCCCACACCGCCCTTTCCGGCAAAGAAAAACGCCCTCGGCCCACCGTTGGGGGAGAACAGGCTGAGACCTTCCATGTCCCGCCCGAGCGTCGTGGCCAGGAGCGCCGGGGCAACGGAGGCGTCGCCGTCTACGGTGTAGCGTGAAGGGTCCTCGCGGCTCTCGAGCTGATCGGCCAGCGCGCGCAGGCGCGCCGTGCCCTTGATCTCTCCGTCCCAGAGGAATACGCGGCGGGTAGGATAGGGGAAACCACGGGCGATCTCCTCGAGATACCGGCGCTGCATGGCATGGCGCCGGCGAAAGAGCGGGGTGTCGCAGACCTCTTCGGGCAACACGCCGTTGACAATCAGTTCCGCCCCTGCCACCCCCAGTGTCTCCAACTCGCGAAGCGCCCGCCGGGTCTCGAAGATGGACAACTCCTCAGGCTGGAGGACGAACACGAAACGGGTCACATCAGGGTTACGGAGCAACGCGATGGCGCGTTCGTACTTGACCTTCGCCGCCTGAATGACGCCCACCGGACCCAGGCAGGTCTGCCCTGATCCCTGAGCGCTCAATTCGATGAACCGGCTCCACTCGACCGGGAGGGCGAGCAGCCGCAGCGTGTGGCCCGTGGGCGCGGTGTCGAAGATGACCAGGTCGAAGTCCCTCGCGTCCATGAAGTCCACGAAACGGTCGAACGCCGCGATTTCCGCCGTGCAGGGAGACCGGAGTTGCTCCTCGACGACCCGCACGACCTCATCCGGCATGACTCCTCGCAAGGGTGTAAGGATGCGGGCACGGTACTCCTCCGCTGCGGCATCGGGATCGATCTCCATCGCCCAGAGGTTGTCGATACCCTGCAACGGTGTGGTCCGATGGCCGATCGGCCGCTCGAAGACGTCGGCAAGGTTGCTCGCGGGATCGGTGGTAACGATCAGCGTCCGGCGGCCGGCCCGGGCTTCGGCGATGGCGGTCGCGGCGGCCATCGTCGTCTTTCCCACACCCCCCTTGCCGGAGAAGAGAGCGAACTGACAGCCCTTCAACGGCGAGATGACCGCACAGGAACGCCTGCACCCTTTGTCCACTCCATACGCCCGCTCCTTCCGTGATGTGCTTAGCGCCGGCTACCGCACCGCCGCGATAGCCTCCGTGAGTTCCTGGTACGTCGGGTATCTCCCGCGTGTGATCATGCGCCCGTTGACGAGCGCCATCGGCAACGCCTGCGCGCCTTCGACCCGCAGGACCTCCATGATCTGCGGCGACTCCATGAACTTCCCGACCTGCTGAGGCAGCAGATACCGTTCCACGGTTACTCGCCCGTCATGCTGATGCCGTATCCGCAGCAGCACCTCGTTGACCTCCAGCAAGGCCGGATCGACGACCGGGCCGCAAAGGCCTGCGGGACAGCACATGGGCGGGTCGAAGATCTCCACCACGATCCGATGCTCTTCAGGCATGGCGTGATGCTCCCTTCGAGACAGGAATAGAGCGGACCGGGATGATCTCCCGGAATGGGCGGGTGGGCGCATAGCCGACCACGCAGACGCCGTTCTGGCGCCACTGCAGCCGCTGGTGCAGCCTCCGGCGGTCCTCGGCGGCCGGCTCGTCGGTGCCGGCCTCACCGACAGCACGCACCACGCGCGTGACGGTGCCCGGCAGTCCGGACCGCAAACGGTAGAAGACCCACGTTCCTCTCCGCCGCCCCTCGACCAGACCCGCAGCCCGCAAGACGGAGAGATGCCGGGAGACCTGATACTGGGGAAGCCGGAGGGCATCGACGAGTTCGCACACGCACACGCCGTCCGGTACCTGCGCCAGGAGGGCAACCACCCTCAGGCGGGTCGGGTCGGCCAGGGCTTTTAGCGCTTTGACGATCTCGTGCACGAGGACCCTTTAGGGAGTCATGCATATATGCGCTTACTTACATATACCTCCAGCACCCGCGCCTGTCAAGCCCCCAGCCCGTGCAGCACGGGCAGTCTCCGCGATCGAACCGACGGCGGGTCAGAGGGCAGTCATGTTGGCTCCAATGTCCCCTCCGAGCTTTTCCAGAGCCCGCCGCAGGTGCTGGCTTGACTGGGCAAGCGCCTCCGCGGCCGCCAGGATGTCCGGTCCCGCGTCCCCGGCACGATCGGCCCAGCGCCGGAACTCGTCGGCGTGGGCAAGATTGTGGGCGATCCAGTGGGGCAGCAGTACTCGCAGCCTGGATGCCTCGTTCATGGCTCCTCCGGCTCACGCAGCGGCTCCAGCACCACACGATGCGCGAGCAGATCCACCTCGCGGATCGCCGCGGGGACGGTGCGTGGCGGTTCGAAGAAGGCGGTCAGCCGGACCCCTCCGGGCAGGCACTGCACGCGCACGACGTCACGCATGATCTCCCGATCATCGAGATAGACGACGGCCTCGCACATGGATGCTCCCTTGAGACCTGTATGGTTTCGTTGCCGGATTGTTTCTGGACGCTCCGCCGGCGGCGGCGACACCCTGCACCTCGTCCTCCAGACGCCGGAGGCAAGCCTCCACCGTCCTGAGCAGTTTGAGGGTGGCCGCCGGGTCACCTCCGAGGTAGAGGTGTTCCCACAGGCATTGCTCCATATCCCTCAGTGCCCTGACCACGCACCGGCGCCGCTTCCGGGCGGCCGGAGGACACGTCTGCAATGTCATGACCGGGAATCGCCACAAAGGCCACGCCCAGCCCTAACCATCCCCGAGAGGAAGGACGGGGCCAAGAGTACGAGGTTGATGAGCGCCAGCGCGCCCATGGTCACGAGCCGGGAAGGAGGCTCTGCTGCGGCGGTCCGCTGCCGGCAGAGGCGGCCTCCGCGCGGAGGGTCCGCATCGTCTGGCGCAGCGTCTCTCTCGTCGGGAACGTGATGGCCTGCACCGGGCACAGCTCCATGCACGCGCTACATCCCACCACGCAGTTGTACGGGTGTTCCGCCACCGGGTGATTTCCTTCCTCATCCCACTCGAAGACGCCGTTCTTGCAGAAGTCGAGGCAAACCTGATCCCCGATGCACGCGTCCGGATCAATCGTCGGATACCACGGGATCTTCTCCCGCGGGATCGATGAGGGTCTCATGCGGCACCTCCCATGCTGCTGCCCATGTGTCCGCCCTCCTACTCCCCGGAAAGCGCCGCAGGCACGTCCTGTAACTGCGGGAGGATGGCATCGACGGCCTCCCTGAGGCGCGACAGGATGCCTTCGTTGTCGGTGTTCCGGATATCGACCGGCACAAAGTGGCGTTCGTCAAACCCGGCAGCGCGCAAGACTTTCTTGAAGAGCTTGCGCTGAGCCTCCGGCGCACAGGCGCCCGCCACCACGTACGTGTCCCGATCGGCGGCCTGGAGGGCCTCCGCGAGGACGGCGTTGCCGCCCTGCCCGCAGAGCTGAGGATGCAGGACCGCGTACTCCACCTCCAGTTCGCATTCCAGTTGGAAGGGGAGTGTGTTCATGTCCGTGTCCTTGAAGGACGGGCAAAGCCCTTTGCAGTTGCAGAGCAGCACCTTCATCTTCATGACCATGCCCTCCGGATTTCAGCCGATCTCGCCTTTCACCTGGGCCCAAAGGCCAGCGATCGGCAGGTTTGTGATCACCCACGGGCCCCTTTCGCCGGCGTAGCCTCCCCGCTGCACTCGGGGCATGCGCATCCCTCGACTCGGTCGGCCCCGGTGGAGGCGTCGCCGGGCACACGCCCCAGATACCGCGTGACGAGATCAATCATCCCCAGGATGCTGTAGTCACGTGCCTTGTAGTAGACGAACGCGCCATCTTTGTGGCCTTCGATCAACCCGGCGCGGCGGAGGGTAGCCAGTTGTTGTGAGATGTACGCCTGCGGACAGTCCAGGACCGCGGCCAGATGACAGACGCAGACGGGCCGGCGACGAACGGTCTCCAGGATCGCCACCCTGACAGGGTGTGCAAGCGCGCGAAACACCAGGGCTTCCTGCGTCAGTCGAGGTTTCATCCGAACATCCCCAGCAGAGGATATGCAATTTGCTGCATCTAATTCCATTCTAGTCGCCACCGCAGCCAGCCCCTATCGGATGCACGTCTGATTGTCTGGCGGTCTCTTGAGCGGATATCGGGCCGGCGCCCGATTGCAGGCACTCTTCGTCTATGTATGCTTGAGATGGAATATGAACACGCCGGGCGAGAGGCAGGCGCCTGCGGGTGTTTGCCTGGGTACGATACGTATTACTCGCGTGGAGCCGTGCCTCGCGGACCCCTCAGAGTGGCGTCTGTATGCCACTCCCGATGCGGACATCTCCGAGACCCTGCCCTACCTGAACGCGGTGCTCACCGGCGCCCGCTACACACATGAGACCAGGACCCTGTCGTTTCGCCGGCAGGGAATGCTCGTGACTGTCATGCCCCGTGAGATCCGCCTGGCGCTGGTGCCAACGCTGGACGCGGGGAGGGCGCTCCTGGAGTGGCTCCGGGGCACGATCAATGACACGTACGCCCGCCGCGCCAGCATTGTGCCCCGTGAAGGGCTCCAGCGCCTTCCAAGCGCTTTGGAGCTGTACAAGCTACTCCCTCGCACCAACTGTGCCCGCTGCGGCTTCGGCACGTGCATCGCGTTCGCGTTGCGGCTGGCATCAGGGATCGGCCGCCTTGGAGAGTGTCCCCTGCTCCAAGAGGTTGGGTTCCTCAAGCCCCGCATGGCTCTGCAGATGCTTCTTGGCGAGGCATGAGCGTTGGCCGTCAACGGTAGGACTCTGCCCGCGGGGACTTCGCAGGCTTGCGAATGGGCCCTACATCGAGCCCCGCCGGGGTTACGGACATCGAATAACGTTCTGCGCCCACAGGCAGTCGGCGCAGGAAGGGGCGTTGCCCCAGCAGTCCTCGTTGCGTGCGGCCAGTGCGCAGGCCATGCCGCAGTCCACGCAGGACGGGTAGCGGAACTCCCTGGCCCTGGCCCGGAACTTCACGTACTCCTCGGAGGTCCAGATCTCCACAAGGGAGCGCTCGCTCACACGGCCCAGGACGTAGCGGCTCACCTCCTTGCGGCGACGGTAGATGTAGTACGGATAGGAGTGCATGAGCGCGTAGCACGGGCTCACGCCACCGTCCCACCCGATCACCAGCGAGCGCTCCTCCACAAACTGGCAGCGCCGCCATGCTCCCCACTTCAGACGGGGCAATCTTACGATGCCCCACACCAGCCAGTCGCCGCTGGGCAGCGGCCAGCCCGCGGGCACCGGCAGGGGCTCGTCGCGATCATAGAGGATATCTCCGGCCATCTCCGGGGTGTGCGGCAGAAGATTGGTGACGAGAGAGAAGGACGCTCCCAAATCCCTGGCCAGGGCCGGCAGCCGGGACAGCTCCGCGACGTTGCTCCGGGTGACCACGTACTCCAGCCCGATGCGCGGCACCATGAGTCCCCGCGCCGCGGCCAGGTCCCGCAACCCCCGCACGTTGTCCAGCACCGCATCGAGACCGTGTGGGATGTGCGCCTGCTCGTAGGCCCGCAGGTGCGCGGTGTCCACCGAGACCACGACCGTGTCGACGCGAGCCTCCAGCAGCGCCTCGGCCACCGGCCGGGCCAGGAGCAGACCGTTGGTGGTCAGGGTGATCCCCACGCCGAGCGAGCCGGCCGCGGCGACCATGTCGGCGATGCGGGGATGCGCCAGCGGCTCCCCGAAGCCGCCAAACGTGATGCGCCTCAGATCCGGGAAGGCCCTGAGTTGCTCCATGGCTGCCGCGAACGTCTCCCACCCCATCTCCCCGGGTCTGTCGCGCCACGCCTGGCGAACGCAGATGGCACAGTTCAGGTTGCAGCGGGTGGTGACCTCGATGTAGACCCGTCGTACGTCAGGCCTGGCCCGCCACAGCGCTAGGCCCTCTGCGCCCGATTCCAGGACAACTTCGACCCCCCGGTAGTCCGGCGGGAGGAAGATATACCCGTCCCTATCGACGACTGTCTTGCTCACGGAACGTCAACCAGAACCACCACGGGGTCCGTTCTCGTCTACCGGGCGAGGAGATACTCGCGCTGGACCACGCGGACGGCCGGCAGTCCAGCGAAGGCCAGGTGCAGCACTGGACTTCACGCGCCCAGCCATGAGCGCGACCCTGCGGCCGCACGCGGCCTGCTTCCGTCCAGCGGGTATAGCGGCAGCGCCCCGCCTACGCCTCTGCGGTCAGGGCGGCGTTGGCCAGCCAGGTGGTGACCTCAGCCGCGGTAGGAACCCGGCCCGAGCACTTCACCTCGCCGTTGATCCGAACGGCCGGCGTGAAGACGATGCGGTGCCGGGCCATCTCCTTGGGGTCGTTGATGTGCGCGACCGTGGCTTCCAGGGCCAGGGTCTGCAGGGCCTGCCGCACGACCTGTTCGGTCGCCCGGCACTTCGGGCATCCCGGGCCGAACACCTCGACCGTGATCACGGCTGCACCTCCAGTTCAACCTCCCGTCGCTTCGCACTCCCTCTCGGGGCGATGCGCGTCAGACATGTGTCATGGCGTGTGTCATGAGAAGATGAAGGTCCCGGCGAACCACCCGGCGACCGTTCCCAGGATGATAATGGTGGCCACGTAGACGAAGGCCTTCTTCGCGCCGAAGTCCCGGCCGATGGCCAGCCAGTTGGGCAGGCTGAGGCCCGGTCCCGTGAGCAGCAGGGCCAGCGCCGGTCCCTTGCCCATGCCCAGT
>JACQTN010000517.1 GCA_016210785.1 Armatimonadota bacterium | reverse complement strand
CGCCTGCTGAACTGGCCGCTCGCCTCTACGATGGCCGTCGTCCTCCTGGTGATCGTGCTCGCGGCGACGTACGGCGTCACCTCGCTGGCGAACCGGCTCACCGGCCGCGGCAAGTGGGAGGTCGTCTGAGCGATGGCCACGGGCTACGGGCGCCGGCTGCTGAAGCTCTACGCGTACCTGCTGGGGGCGATGATGGTGCTGCCGATCGTCATCACCCTGCCGGTCGCGGTGACGACCACCCGCTACATGACCTTCCCGCCGCAGGGCTTCACGCTGCGGTGGTTTGGGGGAGCCTTTGAGGATCGGATCCTGGTGGAGTCGCTGCTCCGGAGCATCAACCTGGCGGCCGTGTCGTCGGCGCTGGCCGTGGCGGTAGGCCTGCTGGCGAGCTTCGGCGTGGAGCGGCACGCCTTCCGCGGCAAGGATCTGGTGGAATCGATGTTCGCAGGGCCGCAGATGGTGCCGCAGATCATCCTGGTGCTGGGACTGCTCATCGCCTACGAGAAGATGCGGCTGGCGGACACCTCTCTGGGGCTGGTGCTGTCCCACGTGATCATCACCCTGCCATTCGCCTTCCGGACGCTCCTGGCCAGCGTGGCGTCGCTGGATAAACGCCTGGAGTGGAGCGCCCAGATCCTGGGAGCAAACCCCTTCCGGACGTTCGTGCGGGTCATCGTGCCACAGATCAAGACCGGGATGTTCGCGGCGTTCCTCTTCAGCTTCATGGTGTCCTTCAGCAACGTGACCATGGCGCTGTTCCTGGCGGCCGCGGGAAAGAAGACGCTGCCCGTGGAGATGTTCAACCGGCTGCAGGTCGGGTATATCAGTCCGGCCATCCCGGCGCTCGCGTTCATCCTGGCCCTGGCCGGGATCGGGGTGTTTGTCATCGCCGACAGGACCGTGGGTGTGTACAAAATCCTGGGCGGTGGAGGGCAGTGAGGACCGCATACGAAGGGAGAGCTCCGCGTGCGCGTCACCGAAGTGGCGATCTTCCGCATTGATCTTCCCCTGGCCGATCCATTCCAGCACGCGACCTCCGGGACCGTCACGGCGCTGCAGGAGGTCGTGGCCGCGGTGCGCACGGACGGGGGGATCACCGGATGGGGTGAGGTGCGAGGCAACTGCACGTACGTGACGGGCGATACGCCCGAGCGCATCGTCGGCGTCGCCTCCCACCTGGCGCCGCTGCTGGCCGGCGAGCCCCTGGAGGAGCTCGCCCCGCTGGTGCACCGCATGGAGCGGGCCGTGGTGGGCAACTCGGGCGCCAGGGCCCTGCTGGACATCGCGCTGCACGACGCGGCGGCGAAGGCCCGCGGCATCTCCGTGGCGACCCTGCTGGGGGGACGCGTGCACGACCGGCTACCCACCGACGCGGGCGTGGCATTCGGGCCGCCGGAGGCGGCGGCCGAGGAGACCCGGCGCTACGTCCGCCAGGGCTACCGGCTCATCAAGTTCCGGGTGGGTCTCGGGCCGCGGCAGGACGAGGCGCGGCTGGCGGCGATCCGCGAGGCCATCGACGGCGAGCCCGGCGGCGAGGAGGTGACCCTGGCCGCGGACGCCAACGGCGCCTGGCAGCCCAAGGAAGCGGTGGAGTACCTCCGCCGGTGGGAGAAGTACCACCTCGGCTGGATGGAGCAGCCGGTGGGCCACGACGACTTCGAAGGGCTGCGGTTTGTGCGTGACAACGTGAGCATCCCCGTGATGGCGGACGAGTCGGCGAAGGGGCCTCGCGAGGTCCTGCGCCTGGTGGAGATGCGGGCGGCGGACCTGCTGCACTTCAAGCTGATCAAGGCCGGAGGATTCGTCCCCCTGCGCGCCGTGATGGCCATCGCCGAGGCCGCGGGGATCCCGTACATGATTGGCGGGATGGACGACGGGATGCTGGCGTCGTCTGCGGCCGTGCAGGCCGCGGCGGCCTCGCGCGCCCGCTGGTTTGAGGTACACGGATGGAAGCGCGTGAAGACGCAGCCCTACCGCGGGCTGGAGATGGAGGGCGGCGCGATGATGGTCCCCCGGGGCCCCGGGCTCGGGGTGGAGGTTGATGAGAAAGCGCTGACGTGCGTGCACGTCGTGCGGATATGAACACCTCGCGGCACCCTCAACGCAGTGCAACGAGCATCATTCCAGCCGCGCTCGACGAACTCACGGCGCCAGCGTGGCACGTGCCGGGCCACTGAGGTGACACAGCTCCCTTCTGGACACCCGCACCGTTCCGTCGGCCTGTTGGCCGCCGCCCACTTCGTCAACGACCAGTACGGTAACTACCTGCCGGTGCTGCTGCCGGTCTTCGCCGCCGCCTACGGCCTGCCGCTCTCCCTGGCGGGCGTGCTGATGACGCTCCAGACCGTCACCGGCTCCATGACCCAGCCGTTCTTCGGGTATCTCGCCGACCGCTTCCGCATTCGTACCGTGGCCGCGCTGGGCATCGCCGCCTCCGCCCTGGGCGCCGGGCTGATGGGGGCGGCCCCGGGATTCGCGGCGCTGGCGCTGGTCACCATCCTCCACGGGGTGGGGACCGCGGCGTTTCACCCGCAATCCTCGGCCATGGTCAGCAGCATGTCGGGGGCGCGCAAGGGGACGACCATGTCCTTCTACGTGATGAGCGGGCAGGCGGGGTACGCGCTGAGTCCGCTGGTGGCGGCGACCATCGTGTCGGGCGCCGGGTTGTCCTGGCTCATGCCCGCCGCGGCGCCCGGGCTCGCGATGGCCTTCGTGCTCTACCGCCTGGCGCCGCGAGAGTGGTTCCTGACGGTAGCGCGCGGCAGATCCATGTCGGTATGGGATGCGCTGCGGGAGAGCGCGGGACCGCTGGCGCGCGTCCTGGCGCTGGTCGTCTCGCGCTCGACCCTGTACTTCGCCCTCCTGACCTTCCTGCCGTTCCTGTTCCGAGATCGCGGCATTTCCGCCACGCACGGCGCCGCGGCCATCACGGCGATGGCCTTTGCGGGGGCCATCGGGGGCCTGGCCGGGGGCTATCTCTCCGACCGGTACGGCCGGCGCCCCATCATTTTCACGTCCTTTGCCCTGGCCAGCCCCCTGTTCTTCGCCGCGGTCCACCTGCCCGGGCTCGCCGGCGTGGTCAGCCTGACGCTGGCGGGCGGCGTGTTCCTGGGTTCGTTCTCCATCCTGACCGTGGAGGCACAGACGCTGCTGCCTTCCCACACCGGGATGGCCTCGGGCCTGGTGCTGGGGTTCGGGCTGGGCGTGGGCGGGCTCATGATCGGGCCGCTGAGCGTAGTGGCGCAGGCGCTGGGCATCGTGCCCGTGCTCAACGTCCTGGTCTTCCTCCCGCTGGCCACGAGCGTCCTGGCCTGGCGGCTGCCGCTCGGAAGCTATGTCGGAAATGTACCAACAGCGAAACACCTTGAAGCCAGGTAACCGGGGCTGTCCGCCCCGGTCCGGGATCCGCGCGGTGCCCTGACCGGCATTCTTTACCGCTGAGAAGTTGTGTGGGAAATGCCAAATCAGAGACCGCATTACGAGGAGTGGTGGGGCCAAGGAGGCGTGTCATGTCCGTGAGCGGCGAGTTCGGCCTGGTGTTTCCTCAAGACGAGTACGATCGCCGTCTGGCCGCGGTGCGGCAGGGGATGGCGGCCCGCGGCGTCGACGTGCTGCTGCTGTTTGCGCCCACCAACCTTCACTATCTGACCGGGTACAACACGGTCGGCTACAGCAACTACCAGTGCCTGCTGGTGCCCATGGAGGGCGAGCCGGTGCTGGTGGTCAGGCTGTTAGAGGGGCCGGTCGCCGGGGCCACCACGTGGCTCCGCCGTATCGTCACCTACCAGGACCACGAGGACCCGGCAGGCGCGGTGCGGCGCGCGCTGCACGAGGTGGGGTGGACGTCCCGCCGCATGGGCGCCGAGCAGACCAGCGACTTCCTCAGCGTGAAGCGGTACCGGCACCTGGAGGAGGTCCTGGGCGCCAGCCTGGCGGACGGATCGGGCATCGTGGAACAGGTCCGCCTGATCAAGTCACCCCTGGAACTGGCGTGCTACCGCGAGGCGGCGCGCTGCACGGCGGCGGGGCTGGACGCGATCATCAACGCGGTCGCGGAGGGGAAGATCGAGAACCAGGTGGTGGCCGAGGGTTACCGGGCGATGGTGGCCGCGGGCAGCGAGTTCTTCAGTAGCCAGCCCGTCGTCACCGCGGGCGAGAAGTCCGGACTCGCCCACACGACCTTTCACCGGCGGGTGCTGCGGCGCGGCGACGCCGTCCTGATCGAGATCGGCGCGGTGTGGAACCGGTACACCGCCCCCCAGATGCGGACGGCGGCGGTCGGCGAGGCCTCGCCGGCGATCCGGAAGGCCTACGACGCCTGCCGGGAGGCGCTGGAGGCGACCATCGCGGCCATCCGGCCCGGCGCACGCTCCATGGACGTGCAGGCCGCCTGCCAGGCCGTGATCGACCGGCGCGGGTACGAGCCCAACTTCCGCAAGCGTGTGGGCTACAGCGTGGGTGTGGGCATCGCGCCCGACTGGAGCGAAGGATACATCATGGACCTCAAACATCACGACGAGCGCGAGCTGCGCGCGGGGATGGTCTTTCACGTCGTGCCCGCGCTCCGGCAGCACCGGGAGTTCGCGGTGGGGGTCAGCGAGACGGTGGCGGTGACGGAGAAGGGCGCGGAGGTGCTGACCCGTTTTCCCCGCGACCTGTTCGTGCGAGGCTAGTGCACCGTCGCGCAGATCTAATGCATGTCGAAACCGCTGAAAGCCTTGTCAGGCGCGCGGTTTGGCGAATCGAACCGACGTCGAACTTATGCGACAGTGCACTGGGACCCAGGCATGGCGCGCGTCGGAGTGAAGCCGGATGCGGGCCATGCCGGACCATCGAGGAGGAGGTGCATTCATGGCAGTCCAGCGCGAGTTTGGTCTGGCGTTTCCGAAGGCGGAGTACGACCGCCGCCTCGCCGCGGTGCGGCGGGGCATGGCGGAGCGCGGCGCGGAGGTCCTGCTGCTCTTCTCCCCGCAGAACCTTCACTACCTGACCGGCTACAACACGGTCGGCTACCTCAACTACCAGTGCCTCCTGGTCCCGCTGGAAGGCGACCCCGTCATGGTGGTGCGACTGCTGGAGCGGCCCGTCGCCGAGGCGACCACCTGGCTCGCGACCGTCTTCGCCTACGAGGACCACGAGGACCCGGCGGGGGCGGTCCGGCGCGCCGTGCACGAGGCGGGATGGGCGTCGCGGCGCCTGGCCTGCGAGCAGACCAGCGGGTTTCTCAGCGTGAGGCAGTACCGGCACCTGGAGCAGGTCCTGGGCGCAGAGATTCAGGATGGGTCCGGGATCGTGGAAGGGGCTCGCCTCATCAAGTCGCCCCTGGAGCTGGAGTGCCACCGCGAGGCGGCACGGTGCACGGCGGCCGGCCTGGAGGCGATCATCAACGCCGTGGCCGAGGGGAGGACCGAGAACGACCTGGCGGCCGAGGGCTACCGGGCCATGGTCAAGGCGGGCGGCGAGTTCTTCAGTAGCCAGCCCATCGTCACGTCGGGGGAGAAGTCCGGCATCCCGCACACCACCTTCCACCGGCGCGCGCTGCGCCGGGGCGACGCCATTCTCATCGAGATCGGCGCCGTGTGGAACCGGTACGCCGCGCCGCAGATGCGAACCGCGGCCGTCGGCGAGGCGTCCCGGGAGATGCGGCGCGCCTACGACGCCTGCCGCGAGGCGCTGGAGGCGACGCTGGCCGCCATCCGCCCCGGCGTCCGCTCCCTGGACGTGCAGGCCGCCTGCCAGGCGGTCATCGACCGGCACGGCTACGAACCCAACTTCCGCAAGCGCGTGGGCTACAGCGTGGGCGTGGGCTTCGCGCCCAGCTGGGGCGAGGGGCAGATCATGGACCTCAAGCACCACGACGAGCGCGAGCTGCGCCCCGGCATGGTCTTCCACGTGGTGCCGGCGCTGCGCGAGCACCGGACGTTCGCGGTGGGAGTCAGCGAGACGGTGACGGTGACGGAGAAGGGGTGCGAGATCCTCACCAGTTTTCCGCGCGACCTGTTCGTGCGGGGCTAGACTGTAAGGTTGGGTGGAGTGTCTTTGCGCCACTCCACCCTTCACCTTGTGTCCGACGGGGGAGGCCCTTCGCCGGCACGTGCTACATTCTTCCGAGGCGCGCCATCCTACCGCGCTCACCGGACTCACGGCGCCCCCCGCCCCCCGCCCGCGACGGTGCAGAGTGCGGGACACAGGTGATGCTCGGACTCAGCAGAGCTGGTCCTACGCATGAACGAAGCAGGACTTTTCTGAGACGCGATCCTGGCCCCTGAGGAGACCCCATGAGTCATCCGTTTGCTTCGTATGTGGATGCCCGGCGTGACGAGATTGTCGAGACGCTGCGCAGGGTTGTGGAGATGGAGAGCCCGTCGCAGGAGAAGGCCCGCGTGGACGCCGTGATCGACGTCTTCCAGGCGGCGTATCGCGACGCGGGGTTCGTTACGCGGCGCATTCCCCAGACCGATTACGGCGACCACCTGGTCGCAGACTTGCCCGGCGGCGGTGGCCCGCGGGTGCTGCTGGTGGGGCACGCGGACACCGTCTACCCGCCGGGGACGCTCGCGACGATGCCCCTGCGCCGCGACGGCGACCGCCTGCTGGGGCCGGCGGTCATGGACATGAAGGGCGGGCTCGTGTGCATGCTGTACGCGATCCGCGCGCTCCTGGTGGTGCGTGGGGCGGTGCGGGGATCGCTGCGGGTGGTGGTGAACTCCGACGAGGAGCCGGGGTCGCCGTCGTCCCGCGGCCTGTGGCCGGAGCTGACGCAGGGCGTGGACTGGGCGCTCATCTGCGAGCCCGCGCGCCCCGACGGGGCGCTGGTCCTCAGCCGCAAGGGCTGCGGGATCTTCCGCGTCCGCGTGCGCGGACAGGCGGCCCACGCCGGGGCCGAACCCGAGAAGGGCGCCAGCGCCATCCGCGCGCTGGCCCGGAAGATCCTCGATATCGAAGGCCTGGCCGCGCCATCCATCGGCACCACCATCAACACCGGCGTCATCCGCGGCGGCACCCATCCCTACGTGGTGCCGGAGGAGGCGGAGGCCGTGATCGACATCCGCGTGTCGACGCTGGCGGAGCGCGACCGCGTCCTGGCCGGGATGCAGGCCGTCGCCGCGCGCGAGGACGTGCCGCGGACGCAGGCGGTGCTGGAAGGACAGTTCCACCGGCCGCCGTCGGAGCCCGTGCCCGGCACCGAGCGCCTCGCGGTCGTGATCGAGGAGGAGGGCCGGGCGCTCGATGTCCCCATCCGGTGGGCGCCGCAGACCGGCGGGGTCGGGGACGCCAACAATATCACCGCCTGCGGTGTCCCCACGGTGGACGGCATGGGGCCGGTGGGTGGGCGGGCGCACAGCCCGGAGGAGTACATGGAGATCCCGACCCTGTTCCAGAAGACCGCGCTGCTGGCCGCGGTGCTGGACCGGCTGGTGGGGCGGGAGGTGCTGCGGCGCGTTTGACGCTCACTTCGCGCCTGTGCTAGCATAGGGCTGCGCCGCAACCAGCCCCTCGTCCGCCGCGGGCGAGGGGTTTTTCTGCAGGAGGCTGCCCATGGCCCGCGCCGACAAGCAGGAGTTCGTGAAGGCCATCCCTCCCAAAGAGAACCTCTCCGACTGGTACACCGCCGTGTGCCTGCGGGCGGAGCTGGCCGACTACGCACCCGTGCGCGGCTGCATGGTCATCCGTCCCTACGGCTACCGCATCTGGGAATTGATGGTGCAGGACCTGGACCGGCGGTTCAAGGAAACCGGCCACGTCAGCGCCTACTTCCCGCTCTTCATCCCGGAGACCCTGCTCAAGCGCGAGGCCGAGCACGTGGAGGGCTTCGCGCCCCAGGTG
>JACQTN010000057.1 GCA_016210785.1 Armatimonadota bacterium | reverse complement strand
GGCCGAGCGCGTGCTGGCCGAGCTGCAGACCGCGGCACAGGTGGCTACCGTGGCGCCCCCCGCGTCGCCCCCGCGCCGGCGCCGCGCGAGCACCGATCCCGCCGAGGCAACGTTCCGCGCTGCGCTGGCCACCCAACGAACGCCTCTGCGCCGCCGGCGCGCCTAGGCCGACGCCGCAGACCAGGAGGTGTTCACGGCACCCACGCCGCTGATGTAATACCCCGCGCGCACCGCGCGAGAGAACGAGGAGGAAGCGATGAGAATCGAAGGCGTCACCGGTCAGCTCCCGGCCACCGAGCCCGCGCGCTCGTACGTGCAGGGCAGCGCCAGCTTCGAGGACATCCTGACGAAGATCGAGGACGCGCCCCAGCAGGCGGCGGCCTCCGTACCCCTCAAGCCGGCCGTGCCGGTGCAGACGGCGTCGCCCGTGGCGTCCGTGGCCCCGGTGGCGCCGGCTTCCTTCCAGTCCGCGGCGGCCTCTGCCGTGAGGACGGCGCAAGGCGCCGGCGTGGCTCAGGCCGCGCCGCGCCCGTGGGGCCCGCTGGCCCTGGTGCAGCAGTTCTTCGGGTGGATCGGCAACCTGATCACCGGCGCGGTTTCGGGCGTGCGCAACGGGCTGGCCGCGCTCTTCCGCGGCCGCCCCAACGCACCCGCCACCGCGGTGACAAACGGCGCCACGGCAACCACGACCACCGCATCGACCGCGACCGCCGCCTCGCCTGCGGCGACGCCTGCCAACGGCACGGCACCTGCCACCGCTCCGACAACCGCGGGCGGCACGGGTGGCACGGCCACGCCGAGGCCGATACCGGTCGCCGCCACCCTCATGGACCAGCCGGTGGACTCCGGAGGCCGCAATCCCTGGCGCTGATTTCGGAGGGGGAGGGCGATCCCGGCACGTGCTCCGTTCGCGCGAGCCGGATCGTCCTCCCGCGCTCACCAACTCACGGCGCCCCCTTCCGATACCTCCGCACGTTCCACGTTCGTGGTAGGTGCACCGGCCGGCCCGTTCCACGTCGCGGCAAGGTGCACCACTCTACCGCGCTCGCCGGACTCACGGCGCCGCGCTCACCGACTTCGCGTCGCCCCCCCGACCCCCTCATCCCGTTCCATATCCATGCTCCAGATCGGCATAGCCGATCTTCGCATGGCACGGATCCTGGTCGAGTTCGTGGGCCGTTCCAAGTAACGGCGAGGCCCGCCCGGATGTCCGGGCGGGCCTCGCCAATTTCGGCTTCTTGACCCGCTGCTCTTCCGCGCGTCCCGTTACGCCGGAATCAGGTGACGGCGGATCGCCGCCCTGATCATCTCGGCCAGGTTCTGCGCGCCCAGCTTCTCCATCGTGCGGGTCCGGTAGGTCTCCACCGTCCTTACGCTCAGGTGCAACCGCTTGGCAATCTGCTGGTTGGTGAGGCCCTGCGCCACCAGCAGCAGGATCGCGTGTTCCCGTGCCGTCAGGCCCTCGCCCGTCGCATCCTGGCCGCGGTACGCGTCCAGCAGCGCGGCCGCCGCCATGGGGCAGACGTAGTATTCGCCGCGGCCGACCGCGTGCACCGCCGCCACCAGTTCCTGGGGCGCCACCACGGTGGCCACGCACCCGGCGGCGCCGGCCTGCAGCACGGTGAGCATGGCGTCTCGGGCGTTGCGGGGGACTACCGCCAGCACCTTGGGCATGGCGTGCCGCCGCGCCAGGTCGCGGGTGACCTCGACGCCGGGGCCGAACGCGCTGTCCACGACCAGCACGACCACGTCGGGACGCAGCGCCTCCAGGGCCGCGGACACGCCGTTCTCGTCGAGGCCCCGGTCCAGCACCTCAAGCCCGGGGTCATCGTCCAGAATGCGGCGGAGCCCCTCGCGCATGAGGGTCTCTGAGGAAGCGATGAGCACGCGCAGCGGCGCCGGCATGGTGTCTTGCCCCACAGTCCGGTCTGGCGCTTTGGTTTCATTCTATGGGGGGACATGCCCCGTCGCCATCGGCCCTCAGATGCATCGGGTATCGGGTCTCGACCCGATGCCACCTGCCCACAACCGAGACGCACCCCTTCCTTTCCCCGTGTCCGGCCCGCTGCTCACCACGGGATGACCCGCGCCACCCAGGGCTGCAGGACGCAGACGTCGCCCTCCGCGCCGCAGTAGTCTGGGGCCGGCCCGGACCGCCGCGCCAGCAGGGTGAGGGTCCGCACGCCCGAAGCCCCCGCCCGCCGCACGGCTTCCTGCGCCCGCCGCAGGTGTCCGCCCGTTCCATTGACTTCGTCCACCACCAGCGCGCGGCGGCCTGCCACCAGCGGCGCCAGGGAGGCCACGATCTCCTCCGGCACAGGAGGGTCGCCATCCGCAACCGGCGACGGCAGCCGCAGGGTGACCATGTCCCGGCGCAGCAGGCAGGCGACCAGCGCGCCGGGGACGTATCCCGCCCTGGCCACCGCCACCACCACCTCCGGCCGGAACTCCCGCGATGCGCGGGCAGCGGCGTCCCGGCACAACTCCACCAGATCCTCCCACGAGATCCGCAGAAAGCAGGTGGGAGCCGGGCAGCCTTCAGTGATGGCCTGACTCTCGCGCTCGACACCGCCTGACCTGGGCTTAGAGGACCGCACTGTCGCCGCCCCTCCTTCTGTCCCCGGCCGCCTGACTGGCCAGTGGTTGACCGCGCCTTCGCGCCGGTTTCATCTCGGGTACTGCTCTCGCCAGAGAAGCCAGGTCTCAGCCCCCTTGGCTCGCCGCGAGCCCCCGCGTCGGCGACCTGCGCGCAGCCGGGACTCTGCTCCCCACCTGTTGCATCGGCGCGGCGCTGCCGGGTCCTGCCTACCTGACGGTCAGCGTGGCTACCATGCCCGCTTCCCTATGCCCGGGCACATCGCAGACGATCTGGTGAGTTCCCGGCCCCACGGTCAGGTCGAGGGCCGCCGATTTGCCAGGCGGTACGGCCTTGGTGGTGACATTCCTGAGGGCCGGCACCACCAGATTGTGCTCGATCATGCCTTTGTTCACCACGGAGATCTTGACCTGGCCGGGTCTCGCCACCAGGGCTTTCGGGGTGAACGTGAATTCCTTCATCTCCACCTGAACCACCTGGATGGGCGCCTGTCCGGAGGACGCCGGCTGGATCATGACAACGCCCAATCGCGCGACGCTCACGGTGAGCGTCAAGAGCAGGACCCATGCAGCCTTGGACACCTCTGTCCCTCCCTTTGCGCCCCGGCCGTCATCCCCGCGGGCACGGAAGGTCCGCGCCGGTCCGGCGCCGGAGGCGCAGGTCCTGGTGCAGGCGGACACTTGCCTCCCTACCTGTACGCAAACTTCGCAGTAAGCGACGCGGGCTTCGCCCAGCGGTCCTTGCTCTTCGCGTAGCGCATGAGCTTGGGAGGCCTGAGGGAAAGGGCGATGGTGTAGGTGCCCTTGGCGGGCAGGCTGACGTTGGTGCCGTAGTGGAAGGCGTCCCCGATCATGGCCGGCACCTCCACCGTGAAGGCCTTACCCTCTGGCGAGGTCACCGTGGCCGTGATCGCCAGATACGGCACGCACGCCTTGCTCTTGGCATCAAAGACCTTCACCTCCAGGTGATGGGTGGAATGCCCCCCGGACATGGCCATCCCATCCGCCATGACCATGTCCTTGGGCTTCTCCATGTACAGGGCGACCTCCAGATCATTGACGACCTTGCGAACGACCAGGTCCTCCTCGCCGGCCATCGTGACCGGGCTCAGACCAAGGCTCGCGGCCGCCACGACGGATGCCGCCACGACCGCAACTCTGCGCATGGCCTCTCCCTCCCTCTCCACACGATCCGACGGCGGACAACCGCAGAGAGCCCTCCTGTCTTCACTCTACATACGGGGCCCGGGCCGCGGTAGAGAATTTCGGCATAGATGCGGGGGGCAAAAGACCCGGGACCTGTGGCGCCGCACGAGAGGACCATCGGCCCTACCGGAGGCCTCTGGTACGGATGTATGTTGCAGGCGGCCCGCACCGCGGATGTGGTGATGCGGGTGGGGTGCACTGATCAAAAGCATCCACAGCGCCTGGCCGAGGGAGGTGGTGCGATCGCTGGAGGCAACAGCCGCGCAGCATTCTTAGACCGGCATCCGGGAGGTGAAACGCACATGCGTCGCAAGATCGCCGCGCTGGTTTCCATGATTGCCCTGGTGGGCCTGGTTGCCTTGGCCTCCATTTCGTTGACCGAACAGAGGTCGAAGGCGGCGCCGGCCTACCAGCCCCAAACACGGGAATTCCTCATGGTGGCCGGGGAGTGGGACACGACCCTGAAGAAGGACGTGAGGGACCGCGGGGTAGCCCGCAAGACCGGCGACAAGCTGGAGCGGTACACCTTTGACCCGGGCTTCATCGCCGTCTACAGGGGCGATACGGTGGTGTTGAAGATCCACGCCCTGAAGGGCGATGAGCACGACGTCGACATCCCCGCCTTCGGCGCGCACATCGACAAGAAGGAGCTCCAGCGCGGGATGGAGGCCACGGTGAGGTTCGTGGCCAACAAGAGCGGACTGCACCGAGTCTTCTGCACCATCCACGATGAGGCCTATGCCTCCAAGGACAGGCCGGAGATCGGCAAGAAGAAGGGCGACCTGGTCGGCGGGCCCATGGTGGGGCACATTCTGGTCCTGGATCCGCCCCGCTAGCCCCCGTCATGATGGGGCAGGACAGGCCGGGGACGGAGGAGGGACAGGCCTGATGTCCCTCCTCCGCCTCAGTAGAGCGATGACAGGCAGCACGCTGTGTCGAGGCCTTCTGGTGGCACTGGGCGTGTTCATCCTGGCTGGCTGCGAGTACCCGGGCGTACCGCGCAACGTGGAGGGCGAGCTGCCAGCCTGGTTCGCCGGCGAGGGCCCGCGGGCGGCTCCCGGCGCGCCCGCCTCTTCCCCGCCCCCTCCGGGCGGGCCGCCACCCGCTCAGGCACTCCCCGTTCAGACCGGGCCCGTGGAGATCGCCTTCGTGGAGTACGAGCTGAAACCAAGCCGGCTCGCGGTGCGGCCGGGCACGATCACCTTCATCCTGAAGAACGAGGGCCGGTTCACCCACGACTTCCAGGTGCAGGGCAGCGGCGTCGATGTGAAGACCCCCAAGTTTGCCCCGGAGACGACCCTGCGCACCCAGGTCACCCTGAAGCCAGGTGAGTACCGGATCTCCTGCCCGCTGAGCAACCATGCCGAGCGGGGCATGGTGGGAACGCTGATCGTCAGGGGGCCGTAGTCATGCCGGTGGACATCCCGGTGGTCGGCGCCCGCTCCGCCCTCTGGCTGGCCGCCCAGATCCACCTCTACTTTGCCGCCTTCGTCCTGGGCGCGCCCATCTTCATCGTCGTGTGCGAGTACCTGGGAATCCGGACCGGGGACGCCAGATACGAGCGCCTGGCCAAAGAGACGATGAAGGTGGTCGCCATTGCTTACTCTCTCACCGCGCTCACGGGCGTGCTCTTTTCCTTCATCCTGATGGGCCCTTATCAACGCATCACCAACTACCTGTTCCGCACCTTCTACCCCGTGTGGGGCCTCTATGGCCTCCTGATCGTGGTGGAGACGGTTCTGATGTACGTGTACTGGTACTCCTGGGAGCCGCTGAGCAGGCGCAAGACCCTGCACATGGCCATCGGCGTGCTCCTCAACATCGTGGGCACGGTGGTGATGCTCCTGGTCAACGCCATCGGCGCGTTCATGCTGACTCCCCCGGCCAACCCCGACCGGGCCAGCCTGTGGGCCCTGGTCAACAACGCAAGCTGGTGGCCCCTCAACCTCCACCGGTTCATCGCCAACATCACCTTCGGCGGCCTGATGGTGACCCTCTTTGCCTCCTTCATGTTCCTCACCGCCAAGAGAGAAGAGGAGCGGGCGTTCTACGACTGGATGGGCTTCATCGGCAACTTCATCGGTGTGGCCACCCTGATGCTCCTCCCTCTGGCAGGCTACATCTACGCCAAGGAGATCTTCCTGTACGACGCCACCATCGCCACCTTCATGAT
>JACQTN010000032.1 GCA_016210785.1 Armatimonadota bacterium | reverse complement strand
GTACAGCGGCTTCACCTCGATGCCGGAGGACGTTGTGACGCTCCCGGTACGGCTGTGGTCGCTCATGCCTTCCACTCCCCTGTGGTCGGACGCTGCCCCGTGCGGCGGACTCGCCTCCTTATTCTATCGTGACCAGTGGCTGTCCCCCCGCCGATTCGTCCCCTATGCTCGGATTCGGCACGCCGATCCTGCGCATGGGTTCCTTACTCACTCCAGCGTGACGATGGGTTGGCCTCCGGTGATCTCCACCCCGCCCCGGGCGTGGACGCGCTTCACCGTGCCCGCCGCCGGCGCCCGGATCTCCATGCGCATCTTCATCGCTTCCATGATAGCCACCACCTGGCCCGCCCGCACCGGGTCACCTTCGCGGACCTCCACCGAGACCAGCAGCCCCGGCATCGGCGCCGGCACGGCGCGCGCCGTCTCGCGACCCCCGCGGGTCCCCCGGCGGGTGGGGATGGGCAGCCGCCGCCGCACCCTGAGGCGGTACCGCTCCCATCCCGTGTCGATGACGAGCCCGTCCCCGTCCTCGCGCATCGCGATCGCGAGGGCTGTTCCGTCGATGCGCGCCAGGCAGTGGCCGGGAGCCACCGGGATCATCTCCACCGCGACCCTGCGCCCGCCGAAGGTCAGAGTGAGGTCGCGCGCGTCCCCGGCCACCTCAACGACGGCCACCTGATCTTCCCACTCCACTTCGTACGCCGGCATCGTCGGGTGCTCTTCGGCGTCACTGGTCCTGCTCGCGCCACGGGCTGCGCGGCGCCGCGCGCCGGTACTCGGGAATCCGGACGGTGCGGTCGCGCAGGTAGGCGTGGGCCGCGGCCACCAGCAGCACCGCCTCGGGAGGAGACGCGGGCGCGGGCCGGCGCTCCCAGCGGTCCTCGATCAAGCGGGTGTCGTAGGTCCCCTGCGCGAAGGAGGGCTCTTCCACGGCCCACCGGTGGAAGGGGATGGTGGTCTGCACGCCGGCGATCACCGTCTCGCCCAGCGCCCGGCGCATGCGGGCGATGGCGGCCTCGCGCGTCTCGCCCCAGGCGATCACCTTGCACAGCAGCGGGTCGTAGTGCCGGCTCACCTCCGTGCCCGCCTGCACGCCGCTGTCCACGCGGATGCCCGGGCCGCCCGGCTCCACGACGGCGGCGATGCGGCCCACGGAGGGGAGGAACTGCGCGTGCGGGTCCTCGGCGGAGATGCGGCACTGCAGAGCGTGACCGGACAGGCGCACCGCCTCCTGGCCGAAGGGCAGCGGCTCGCCCCCGGCCAGCCGGAACTGCCACTGCACCAGATCGAGGCCGGCGACCAGCTCCGTCACCGGATGCTCCACCTGGATACGGGCGTTCACCTCGAGAAAATAGAAGCTGTCACCCTCCACCAGGAACTCCACCGTGCCGGCGTTGCGGTAGTCCAGGGCCCGCGCCACCGCCACCGCCGCCTCGCCCATGCGCCCGCGCAGCGCCGGGGTGAGCGCAGGCGACGGTGACTCCTCGATGAGCTTCTGGTGGCGCCGCTGCACCGAGCACTCCCGCTCGCCCAGGTGGATGACTCCGGCGCGGTGGTCGGCCAGGATCTGGATCTCCACGTGGCGGGCGCGCTCCACCCACCGCTCCAGGTAAACGCGGCCGTCGCCGAAGGCGGTGAGCGCCTCGCCTCGCGCCAGGCGCAGCGCGCCCGGGAGATCCTCCGGCGTGCGCACCAGGTGGATCCCTTTGCCACCGCCGCCGCCGACCGCCTTGATGAGCAGCGGAAAGCCGACGCGCCGGGCCGCCGCGGGCGCCTCGACGTCGGCGATGGGCGAGGTGCCCGGCAGCACCGGGACGCCCGCGGCGACGATGCGCTCCCGGGCTACGGCCTTGTCCCCGCACAACCGCAGGACCACCGCCGGCGGCCCCACGAAGGCGATCCCGGCAGCGCCGCATGCGTCTGCCAGCAGCGGGTTCTCCGCGAGAAAGCCGTAGCCGGGGTGCAGGGCCTCCGCGCCGGCCTGGCGGGCGATATCGATGAGGGCGTCGATGTTGAGGTAGCTCTCGTGGGGGGCGGCACCGCGCAGGGGGTAGGCGGCATCGGCCAGACGGGCATGGGGCGCGTACCGGTCGGGCACCGAGTACACCGCGACCGCCTCCATGCCCAGGTCGCGGCAGGCCCGGATCACGCGGACGGCGATCTCGCCCCGGTTGGCGACCAGCACCCGGCGGAAGAGCGGCCGGTCTCGGCCCCGGCCTCCCGCCGACCCCCCTGGCACATCGGGACGACGCCGCAGATCCCGGACAGCGTCCGCGGACGTGTCGGCGGGTTCAGGCACCCGTCCTCACCGGGGGGCGAGTCGAGGGGCGACCGCGCTCAGATGGTAGCGCGTGAGCTGGAACCCCATCGTTTCCCAGAAGCGGAGGCCGCCCACGTTGCCGACCAGCACCGTGCAGTGGATCTCCGACGCGCCGTGCGAGGCCAGGAAGTTGATCACCTCGGTGGCCAGCCGGCGGCCGTAGCCCTCGCGGCGGAACTCGGGATAGATATAGAACTCCCCGATGTTTCCCTGCACGCGCAACGAGTCCAGGTGGCTGGGGGTGAGCATGGCGATGGCGAACCCGACGCGCTTGCCCTCGTCCACCGCCCACCAGATGTGGCGGTGCTTGCCCTGCTCGTTGAAGATGGCGGTGAGGTACTTGTCGAGCCAGGCCTCTGAGGGTGGCTCGCCGCCCAGCTCCTCCCGGTAGCGCCGCATCCAATCGCGGAACTTCTTGTCGCCCGCCTGTACGTAGTCCAGCCTCATACCACAAGTGTACGAAACAACGGCGGGGCCTGTAAAGACACCTAGGAGCCAGGGAAAGAGATTCCGTGAACGGAATGTTCCTCCGTGTCAAGACCCCAAAATCTGCACGGGGAGGGCACGGCGGTGGGCAACGCCCCGGCGGCACACGGAGCAGGGATGCACGCAGGGACCGGCGCGCGGGTCATCGACGAGATCCGCATCGCGCTGGCCATGAGCGGCGGGATCGCGCTCACGGTCTATGAAGCGGGTGTGGCGCACGAGCTGTGGCGGGCGGCCAGGGGCATGGGCGCCTACGGCGAGGCGCTGCGGCAGGCCGGCGGCCGGCTGGCACTGGACATCATCACGGGGGCTTCCGCGGGCGGGATCAACGCCGTCTTCCTGGGGAGCGCGCTCAGCACCGGCGCCGATTTCGGCGCGCTGCACGACCTCTGGCTCGAGCAGGCCGACCTGGAGGGGCTGAAGTACCGCGACACGCCTCCGGAGTCACTGCTGGACAGCACCGCGATCCGGAAGCCGATGGCGCAGGCCCTGCGCGCCAACGGGGCGGAGTACGAGCGGACGCGCCAGGGTGCCGACGACATTGTCGTCACCGTCACCCGCACGAACCTGGGCGGGCGGCGCCGCATCCTCACCGATGCCCTGGGGAGTCAGGCCGTGGTGGTGACCAGGGAGGACCCCATCACCTTCTCCGCGGCCGACTTCCGGCGCACCGACCGGGTGGACGACCTGGTCAACGCGGCGCTGGCCACCTCGGCGTTTCCCGTGGTCTTCCCCACGGTGGAAATGACCGACCCGTTGTCGGGGCGCCCCGCGTACTATGCGGACGGCGGCCTGCTGGACAACCAGCCGGTGGGCCACGCCGTCAAGACGATCCGCAACAAGAAGGCGGCCTACCGCACCAACCGCTTCGTGATCTTCGTGGAACCAAACCCGGACAGCCTCGATGCCCCGGCCCCGCGCAAGCCGTCCGTCGGCGAGGTCGCCCTGCAAGTCCCCTTCCTGGGCATCAAGGGCAACATCTGGCTGGCGGCTACAGACATGGAGGAGTTCAACCGGCGCCGCGCCTACCACGAGTGCGTCATGCAGGCGATGGAGCCGCACCGCGACGGCGTGGCGGCCCGCCTATGGGGAGGCGGGCAGGAAGGACTCGCCAGCATCCGGTTCGACGAAATGTTCCTGGCCTACGACCACCTCCGCACCGCCCGGTGGAAGAGCGTGGCGGATGTGGCGGGGAGGGCAGGGTGGGAGGAGGCCGCCTGGGCCGGGCAGGTGGTGGCCGCGGCGCGCGACGTCGACTTCTACCTGCGGTGGCTCCGCGCGCTGATCCGCGAGGTCAACCGTACGGTCTGGGGCGAGCCCCCGGCGGCCGGCCCGCAGCCGTTGATCAGAGATCCTGCGGCGGCGGAGCCCAGCATCAAAGAGGTGCTGTACGAGCACCTCAACGCGCTCCTGGACGCGCTGTATCCCCGGACGCCGCCAGGGCCGGAAGGACACAGCCCTTTCAACTTCGGGCGCTGGATCGACGCGTGGCAGCCCGTGCTCAAGGAGGACGTGGCGCAGGCCTCGGTCCAGTTGAAGCGGGAGATGGAGAAGTTCGTGGCGCGCGTGGACGGCTGGACGACGGCCCCCCACGTCGCGGCCCGCCTCCGGGCCATCGAGCGGGACGTGGGCGCGCAGGCCATGACGCACGACCGCTTCCGGGAGATCTGCCTGCGCGTGTGCGGGAGGCCGGACCAAACGGCCCTGGATCCTGCCCTGGGCGCTGCGGAAGTGGGGGTGGCGCTGTTTGATGCGTTCAAACACCACGACCTGGTGGACTACGCCCTCGACGCCACCACGGACCTGCACCACAAGCTCGACATCCGGTTCGTCCGCATCAGCCCCCTGGACGCGCGCAACCTCGATCTGATCCTCCCGGTGCCCCCGGGGAAGGACGGCACCGCGCGGGTGAAGCTGGCCGGGGAGATCCTCGGGCACATGGGCGGGTTCCTGGAGGAACGGTGGCGCCGCAACGATTACATCTGGGGCCGGCTGGACGCTGCGGAAGTCCTGCTCAACCTGATGGCCAGCGTCTACCCCACGCTGGGCAGGGCAGAGGACCTGCAGGCCCGCCTGCGCCTGGCGCAGGCCGAGATCCTGGAGGACGAGTACGCCCGGTACCAGACCGCCAGACCGCAGAAGCCACCGCTGCCGCGCCCGGCGGTCGGCGACCGCGCCGCCAACGGCAGGTGGATCGGCTCCGGCGGTGAGGCGCTGTCCTCTCTACCGCCGGAGAAGGTGCGGGCCACGATGCACTATCTGGTGGACACCTCGCTGACACTGGGCCGCGGCAACCCTTACGTGCCCACCGCGGTCCTCGACTGGGTGAGCCGCCTCCTGCGCGGCGTCTCCGTGCTCCTGCGGGTGGCGAGCCGCCTGCTGCCCGGCGCGCCGGCCTCGCTGGTGTGGGGCGTCCTCGGCTACGGGCTGCTGCTGTTCGGTGCCGGCTACCTCCTGGGGCAGTACTCCATCAAGGAAATCACCCGGTGGCTCGGGAGCATGGTCTGGATCGCCGCCACCGGCCTGCTGCTGTTCCTGCTGGGCGCGGTGGCGGGATGGTACCTGTGGATCATCGTGCCGGCGGCCGCGGTCGTGGGCGTGATGGCCGGCGCGGCCGCCGGCCCGTGGTGGACGGCCTGGGCAGCGGCGCGGCTGTCCCTGTCGCCCCGGGAGGCGCTGGTGTTGGGCGCAGCGCTCCTGGCCGCCGTGCTGCTCCTGCTCTGGGGCACGGCTGGCCGGCGCCAGGCCGCGGCCGCGGTCGCGGTGAGCGCGGGCCTCAGGGCCCGGCGTGGAGGTGGAGCCGGATCCTGAGCAGACCCGGTTCCTCTCCTCCGATCGGGGTTACAGCGGAATATTCCCGTGTTTGCGGCGCGGGTTGGTGACGTGCTTGTTCTGCAGCACCTCCAGCGCGGCGATCAGGCGGGGCCGGCTTTCCCGCGGCTCGATGACATCGTCGATGTAGCCACGCGCGGCGGCGATGTACGGGTTGGCGAAGCGCGCCCGGTAGTCGGCCACGAGCCGGGCCTTCAGCGCTTCGGGATCCTTGGCCTCCGCCAGTTCCTTGCGGAAGATGATCTCGATGGCGCCGTCCGGACCCATCACCGCGATCTCCGCGGTGGGCCAGGCCAGGTTCAGATCGCCCCGGATGTGCTGGCTGCTCATCACGTCGTAGGCGCCCCCGTAGGCCTTCCGCGTGATCACCGCCAGCTTGGGCACGGTAGCCTCGCAGTAGGCGTACAGCAGCATCGCACCGTGCTTGATGATGCCCCCGTGCTCCTGCGCCACACCCGGCATGAACCCCGGCACGTCCACGAAGGTCACCAGCGGAATGTTGAAGCAGTCGCAGAAGCGGACGAAGCGGCCCGCCTTCGCCGACGAGTTGATGTCCAGCACGCCGGCCAGCACCGCGGGCTGCTGCGCCACGATGCCCACCGGCCGGCCGTTGAGGCGCGCAAACCCCACCAGGATGTTGGGCGCAAAGGCGGCGTGCACTTCCAGAAACTCTCCGTGATCCACGATGAGCCGGATGACCTCGCGCATGTCGTACGGCTTCACCG
>JACQTN010000505.1 GCA_016210785.1 Armatimonadota bacterium | reverse complement strand
GAATGTACACTGGAGCCTACCTGTGATATTTGGACGTCAGAGCCGAGAATACAAAGGCGACTGACGGCAACGGCCACGGGTTCCAAATAAGGGAACCCTATCAGTCGCACGCTCAGTATACCCCTAACCTTTCCGCCAGGTCAACCCAGTAGTTTCCCTCTTTTCCTCTTGTCAATTGGCAGATTGCCCACGGGCCAATCTCTGGTTCGTCTGTGCGAACAAATGTTCGATTCAGCGCAGGTGCGCCTTGACCAGCCCCACCACCTGGCCCGGCAGTTCGGCGACCACCGCGCCGGCCGCGCTCAGCGCCTCCACCTTGGAGGCCGCGGTCCCCTCCGTGCCCGCGATCACCGCGCCGGCGTGCCCCATCCGCTTGCCGGGCGGCGCGGTGCGGCCGGCGACGTAGGCCACCACCGGCTTGGTGACGCGGGCCTTGATGTAGGCGGCCGCGGTCTCCTCCGCGCTGCCGCCGATCTCGCCGATGAGCACGATGGCCTCCGTGGCCGGGTCCTTCTGGAAGAGTTCCAGGGCATCCACGAACGTAGTCCCGATGACCGGATCCCCGCCGAGACCGATCGCCGTCGTCTCGCCGATGCCGGCCTGGGTGAGCGCCGCCACGATCTCATAGGTGAGGGTTCCGCTGCGGGAAACCACACCCACGCGCCCCGGGCGGAAGAGGTGGTTAGGCATGATGCCGATCTTCGCCTTGCCCGCGGAGGTAATGCCGGGGCAGTTTGGGCCGATCACGCGGAGGCCCTTCTGCCGGGCGTAGGTCATGACCTGGATGGCGTCCTGCACCGGGATGTGCTCGGTGATCACCACCACGGGACTCAGCCTCGCGGCGATGGCCTCCAGGGCCGCGTCCATGGCGAAGCGCGCCGGGACGAAGATGCAGGACGCATTGGCGCCCGTCTCGACCGCGGCCTCGGCGACGGTATCGAAGACCGGGACGTCGTGGACGCGCGTGCCCCCCTTGCCCGGGCTGGTGCCGGCCACCACCTTCGCGCCGAACGCCAGCATCTGCTTCGTGTGGAACTCGCCCTGGTAGCCGGTGATACCCTGGACCAGGACGCGGGTGTTCTCGTCGATAAGCACGGCCATGGAGTGCCTCCGGTTGATCACTCCCTCTCCCGTTAAGGGGAGAGGGCTGGGGTGAGGGTGAGGCGCCTACCCCTGCCCCCGCGCCAGGACCACGGCCTTCTTCGCCGCCTCCTCCGGATCGACGCTGGCCGAGATCCCGGCCTGCTGGAGGATCTGGCGCCCTTCCTCTTCGTTGGTGCCGGTGAGCCGGACCGACATGGGCACCTGCGGGAGGTTGGCCACCAGGCCGCGGGCGATATCGTCGCAGCGGGTGATGCCGCCGAAGATGTTGATGAACAGCGCCCGCACCCCCGGCTTGCGCGTGACGATGTCCAGCGCCTGCTTCATCGCCTCCTCGGAGGCCCCGCCGCCCACGTCCAGGACGTTGGCCGGCCGGCCGCCAAAGTGGTCGAGCATGTCGAGGGTGGACATGACGAGGCCCGCGCCGTTGCCGATCACGGCGATGTCGCCGTCCAGCTCCACGTAGGACAAGTCGTGCGTCCGGGCGTCGCGCTCCAGACCGGTCAGCTCCTCGTTCTCGGGCAGGCCCTTCTGCCGGTACAGCGCGTTGTCGTCGATGATCAGCTTGGCATCCACCGCGATCACCTGCCCGCCGGCCACCGCCAGCGGGTTGATCTCCGCCAGCTCCGCGTCCAGGTCCGTGGTGAGCTGGTACAGCGACTCCGCGATGCGGGCGAAGGCGCCCAGGTGCGCATCGGCGAAGCCCAGCCGCCGGCCGATCTGCCGGGCGTGGAAGGGGCGGAACCCCAGGAAGGGATCGATCGGTTCCTTCACGATCTTCTCCGGGGTCCTGCGGGCGACTTCCTCGATGTCGATGCCGCCGGAGGCGGAAGCCACCACCACCAGGCAGCGGGTCGCCCGGTCCACGGTGAAGGCCAGGTAGTACTCCTGCTGGATGTCCACCGCCTCCGCCACCAGCAGGCGGGTGACCCGTTCCCCCTTGATGTCCATCCCCAGGATGGCGCGCGCCTTCTCCACGGACTCGGACGGCTTCTCCGCCAGCTTGATGCCCCCGGCCTTGCCGCGGCCGCCCACCAGCACCTGGGCCTTCAGGACCACCGGGTACTGCAGGTCCAGTCCCAAGATCTCCTCCGGGTGCCTGACGACGGCGCCCTTCTGGACGGGGATGCTGTAGCGGGCAAAGATCTCCTTGGCCTGGTACTCGTGAAGTTTCATAGTTTCAGCAGCGCGATCTGCTCCCGCACCGCCGCCACCGACTTGCGGAACGCCTCGCGCTCCTGGTCGTTGAGCGGAAGCTCCACGATGCGCTCCCGCCCGCCGGCGCCCAGCACCACGGGTACGCCGATGCAGACGTCGCGCTCGCCGTACTGGCCATCCAGGTAGCTGCACGCGGGGATCAGCCGCTTCTTGTCCCGCACGATCGCCTCCACCATCTGGGCGATGGCCGCGCCCGGGGCGATGAACGCGCTGCCGGTCTTGAGCAGCTCCACGATCTCCGCGCCGCCGCGGCGGGTGCGCTCCACGATGGCCGTGATCCGGTCCGCGGAGACCAGCGCGGACAGCGGCACGCCGCCCACGTGGGCAAACCGCGGCAGCGGCACCATGTCCTTGTCCGTGTGCGCGCCGATGACCAGGCCGTGCACGTCCTCCACCGACACGCCCACCTCCATGGCGATGAAGGTGCGGAAGCGGGTGGAGTCCAGGGCCCCCGATTGCCCGATCACCCGCTGGGGCGGGAAGCCGCTGACCTTGCAGGTCAGATAGGTCATGGCGTCCAGCGGGTTGGTGACGGGGATGAGGACGGCGTTGGGAGAGTGCTTCATCACCTGTTCCACCACCGACCGGATGATGCCGGCGTTGGTGGCGATCAGGTCCTCTCGCGACATGCCGGGCTTGCGGGCGATGCCGGCCACGATGACCACCACGTCACTCCCGGCGGTCTCCTCGTAGCCGTTGGACCCCACGACGGTGAGGTCGTAGCCCTCGATGGGCGCGGCCTGCCGCAAGTCCAGCGCCTTGCCCTGCGGCATCCCCTCGATGATGTCCACCAGGACCATGTCGCCCAGTTCCTTAGCCGCGAGCCACTGGGCGGCGGAGTGGCCGACGTTGCCGGCCCCGACGATGGTGATCTTCGGTCGCTTGAGCACGGTTCCTTACCTCTTACAGGTTGTCGATCACAGCCGTGGCGAACTCGCTGGTCTTGACCTCCCTGGCCCCCTCCATGAGGCGGGCCAGGTCGTAGGTGACGATCTTCTGGGAGAAGGTCTTCTCCATGGCCTTCTCGATCATGTCCGCGGCCTCGCGCCAGCCCATGTAGTCGAGCATCATCACGCCGGAGAGAGTGAGCGACCCCGGGTTGACTTTGTCCTGGTTGGCGTACTTGGGGGCGGTGCCGTGGGTGGCCTCGAAGACCGCGTGGAAGTCGCTGATGTTGGCGCCGGGCGCCATGCCGATGCCGCCCACCTGCGCCGCGATGGCGTCGGAGACGTAGTCACCGTTCAGGTTGCTGGTGGCGATCACGTCGAAGTCCTGGGGCCGGGTGAGGACGTGCTGGAACGTGACGTCGGCGATGTAATCCTGGATCAGGACCTTGCCCGCCGGCACCTTGCCGCCGTGCTTGCTGGCCACGTCGTCCCAGGAGATGGTCGCATCGGCGAACTCCTCCTTGGCGAGTTGGTAACCCCAGTCGCGGAAGGCGCCCTCCGTGTACTTCTGGATGTTGCCCTTGTGCATCAGGGTGACGCTTTTGCGCTTGCGGTCGATGGCGTACTGGATGGCTTTGCGGATCAGGCGCTTGCTGCCGAAGGCGCTCATGGGCTTGATGCCGATGGCCGAGTCCGGATGTGGGATCTTCACCTTGAACTCGCGCTCCAGGATCTCCGCCAGTTTCTTCGCCTCGGGGCTGCCCGCCGGCCACTCGATGCCGGCGTAGACGTCCTCAGTGTTCTCCCGGTAGACCACCATGTTGACCTTCCCGGGGTCTTTCACCGGGCTCGGCACGTTCTGGAACCAGCGTACCGGGCGGACGCAGGCGTAGAGATCGAGGACCTGGCGCAGCGTCACGTTGAGGCTGCGGAAGCCGCCGCCCACGGGCGTGGTGAGCGGGCCCTTCAGGGCTACGTGGTAACGGCGGATGGCCTTGAGGGTGTCGGGCGGCAAGATCGAGCCGGGGTAAAGCTCCAGCGCGGACTCGCCGGCGTGGACCTGGAACCAGGCCAGCCCACGGCGGCCGCCGTAGGCCTTGCGCACGGCGGCGTCCAGCACCGGCTGCGAGGCCTTCCAGATGTCAGGGCCCGTGCCGTCGCCGGCGATGTAGGGGATCACGGGACGGTCGGGGACCTCCAGCTTGCCGCCCTGCACGGCGATGGTCTTGCCATCGGTGGGGGGAGCGACCTTCTCGAACTCGGTCAGGGTGGTGGTGGCGGACATCGGATTCCTCGCTAT
>JACQTN010000504.1 GCA_016210785.1 Armatimonadota bacterium | reverse complement strand
GTTCAACCTGGCGCAGTACGTGGTGACGTGGAGTCTCGCTGCGGAGGTGTATCACCGGACGCAGGCCGAGCAGATGTACACGCACCCCATATTGTCGTGGATCCCCGTGGTGGCGTCGGGCGCGGTCTACCTGCTGGTCAACACGTGGACGGTCTCCACGGCGGCGGCCCTGGAGAAGCGGGCGTGGACGTGGGGGCTGTGGGTGCGGGCCGTGCGCGAGGCGGCGCCGGGCTACCTCGCTTCGCTTTCCCTGGGCGCGGCGACCGCCAGCCTGGCCATCACGCGGCCCGTGCTGGTGCTGATGCTGGTGCCTTCGGTGGCCGTGCTGCGGCAGGTGCTGGCGCGGATGACGGGCGTGATCGTGCGGCAGACCAGCGCCGCGCTGGAGGGGCTGGTGAAGATCGTCGAGCAGCGGTCGCCATTCACGGCGCAACACTCCGAGCGCGTGGCGTGGTGGGCGCAGCGTCTGGCGCGCCACCTGGAGCTGCCCGAAGACGAGGCGGAGTTGATCGGCATCGCCGCCCGGCTGCTCGACCTGGGCAAGGTGATCCAGCGCAGCTACCTGGAGGAGTAGGCCGGGCCGCTGACGCCGGCCGAGCGGGCGGTCATCCGGCAGCATCCCGACATCGGCGCGGCGGTGATCGGGCAACTCCCCGGGTGTGAGGAGGTGGCCCGGTGCGTGCGGTATCACCGGGAGCGCTACGACGGCGGAGGGCACCACGGGCTCGTGGGTGAGACCACGCCCGTGGGCGCCCGCATCATCGCCGTGGCGGATGCGCTGGACGCCATGCTGTCGCCGCGTCCCTATCGTCCCGCGCTGGCACCGGAGGCCGCACTGGCCGAGATCGAGAGCCATGCGGGGCAGCAGTTTGATCCGCGCATGGTACGGGCGCTGGTGGAAGTCGCCCGCACCGACATGGGGAACGCGCCGGTGGCCGGCCAGGCCGCCGGCGGGATGCTGCGGTGGCCCGCCGTGACCGACAACTGAGGAAGCCCCAGATCCTCTCGCCTGCCCCCTGTCGACCATACGTTTGGTTCTCTATCATTTACCTACTTTTCGGACTCTCCGGCAACATGTATAATGACCCAAACGATCTTCAAAGGAGAGATCCACGTGACGACATTCCGGCTGGTCGCAGTGCTGGTCGGCCTCGCGCTGCTGATGGCTCAGGCGGTTCCGGTTCTGGCGGGATTCGAGGGTGGAGACAGCCCGAACTATGGGCCTACCGGTGCCGCAAACTCGAACAACCAGGGTCGCGCCAATCCCGATGCCACGAGCAAAGCAGATCCGCCCAACGAGCCTAACCAGGCCGCGACCGATCACCGTCAGTAGAGAAATTCTTCCCAGGCACCTTGCAGGTGGAGGCTGACGTCGCGCCGAAGCAGTAACCTCATCGGCAGTTGCCGGGAGAGGTTGCGCGCATGGCAGTAGCAGCCGTCGTCTTGAAGAGGACCGTCGGCAGGCTGTTCACGGGGGAGTCTTCCGCGAGCCGCGGCTTTCAGCTTGCCGTGGCCGCCGCGGCGGCGGCCCTGGTGGCGCGCATGTTCCTCTTCACCTCCACCGGTGCCGCGCTCGAGCCACCCTTCGCCGGCCCCGCGGCCGCTGTGGCCGCGGGACTGGCGGTGGCGCTGGCCGCCCTCGGCGGGTTCTATCCTCTCCCTCTCGGACACAAGATCCACCTGAGCCTGGGCAGCTCGGCCGCGTTCGCCACGCTGCTCATCTTCCCGCCCCAGCAGGCCCTGCTGCTGGCCTTTGCGGGAACCTCCATCGCGCAGGCGGTGCGGTGGAAGCGGGAAAATCGCCTGACCCTCCAGACCATACTGTTCAACCTGGCCCAGTATCTGGTGACCTGGAGCCTGGCCGCGGAGATCTACCACCGGGCGCAGGCGGCGCCCGTGCTGGCGCAGGGCCTGTTCTCCTGGGTGCCCGTCGCAGCCGCGGGGGCCGTCTACCTTCTGGTGAACACGTGGGTGGTCACCACGTGGGCCGCCCTGAGGCGCCGGGCCTGGACGTGGGACCTGTGGATACGCGCGCTGCGCGAGGCGGGTGCCGGGTACGTCGCCTCCCTGTGCCTGGGGGCGGCGGCCGCGGGGACCGCGTCGATGCGCCCGCTGTTGGTGCTGATGCTGGCGCCGGCACTGATCCTGCTGCGCGGGGCGCTCGTCCGCATCTCCACCATCAGCCTCCGGCAGACCAGCGCGGCGTTTGCGGTGCTGGTGGAGCTGGTGGAGCGAGGGTCGCCGTACACCACGGAGCATTCCGAGCGCGTGTCGTGGTGGGCGCAGCGACTGGCCCGGCACCTGGGGTTGTCGGAGGATGAGGTGGAGACGGTGGCCATCGCGGCCAAGCTGCACGATCTGGGCAAGGCCATGATGCCGCGCAGCCTGGAGGAGAAGCCCGGCCCGCTCACCGCACCGGAGATGCGCGTGATCCAGCAGCATCCCGCCGCGGGCGCGGAGGTCGTGGCCACGATGGCGGGCATGCAGACCGTCGCCGCCTATATCCGCCACCACCACGAGCGCTATGACGGCGACGGCTATCCGGGCCGGCTGCAGGGAGAGGACATTCCCCTGGGCGCGCGGATCATCGCCGTGGCCGACACCTTCGACGCTCTGCGCGCGCCGCGGTCGCACCGCCCGGCGCTGTCCGTGGAGGATGCGCGCGCCCGCCTCGCCGCTGGCATGGGCACGCAGTTTGACCCCCGCGTGGCCCTGGCGCTGCTGGAGCTCACCCGCGGCCAGACGGAGGAGCAGCTCCGCGAGGCGTTTGCGCCGCGACTGAGCGAAGGGGTCTCCCGCTAGCCGTACCTCCCGCAGCACACCGGCCGCGTGCAGTTCCTCGAGATCAAAGAGACCCTCGGCGGCGTGCGCAAGGAATTTGCGTGCGCGCTGGTGCGCCGCGATCCCCGCCAAGTGGTGCTGCGCTACGTGCTGGACCGCTCTGCCCGCGTCGCCGGCGTGGACCTTCCCCCTGGCACGGTGACCCTCGCCTATTACTGGGCGGACCGCCCGTACAACGTCTACCACTGGGTCCGGCCCGACGGCACCACCGCGGCGTGGTACTTCAACCTCTCCGCCGACCTCCGCATCTCCGACCACTCGCTGACGTGGCGCGACCTCACCGTGGACATCCTGGTGGTACCGGGGCGCGACCCGGTGGTGCTGGACGAAGACGAGCTTCCCCCGGACCTGTCTCCGGAGATCCGGGCGCAGGTGGACGAGGCATGCCGTGCGGCGCTGCGGGATGCCCCGGATGTTATCGCCACGGTGGAATCGGAGTCCCGCGCACTGCTGGCGTCTTCCTGACCGGGACCTCCCCGGCCAGCGGATCTCTCAACGGACGGATCCAGCCATTCCCGGAGGTACCCCGATCATATATTTGCCTCTTTGCGGACATCGAACAGGAATTCGTCCCAGCGATTGCGAACTTTTCGACATTAAACCTGAGCACGGCGCGGACGCTCTGTTCGGTGGTGGGCCATGAAGAGGCTGCAGGACTGGTACCGGTACCTGGAGCAGCAGACGACCCGGATCCGGGAGGCGCCAGGGGCGCCCCAGGACGCATCTCAGGAGGGAACGGCGGCCCGGATGGCGGGCGAGACACCCGCCCCGCCGTCCGTCCCCGGACTCCCCTCCCTGTCACCCGCGGCCCCGCCCTCCGGGTTCATCCGCTCTCCCGGCCTCCGCCCAGGCCCTCCGCCGGCCCGCGTCACCGCGTCGCCGGCCGGCCGGAGCGCTCCGGCCGCGGAGGCCCCCGCCGAGGCCGATGCGGCGGGACCGGCGATGCCCGGCAGCCCTTCCGCGGCGGCCGTGGAGCCGTCTCCCGCCGCGGACCCGTCCCGCAGGGTGGCAGCCCATGTCGCCGCACCATTTCCGGTTACTCTCGGGGCTCCGGGCGCGGCGTCCCGGGGAGGCCCGGCCGTTTCGAACCCGCCCGGCCCGACCGGGGTGTACCCCGGCGGCTATGCATCGCCCGTACCCGGAGGCCAGCCCTCTGCGAAGCCCAGGTCCGCGGTGGATCCGCGGGTCCGGCTGCAGAGATACCTGGCGCGACAGGAGCCGCTGCCAATGGAGGTGGCGGCCGCCGCGCCTCCACGCCGCAAGGGAGGGAGAAAGCCGCTCACCGAGAGCCGGGAGGAGATCATCCGCCGGCTGCTCGATCCCGAGCTGAGCCTGCACGAGACCTCCGCGTTGCTCACCGTCAGCAAAGCCACGGTACGCCGGTACACCGACCAGGGGAAGCTGCCCTGCCTGCGCACCGCCGGCGGCCAGCGCCGCTTTCGCCTTTCGGACGTCCTGGCCTACATGGAACAGGCCGATCGCAGCGGGTAATCCGGATCATCATGGTCGCGTACGCGTTCTGTCCCAAGTGTGGAGGCAGGCTCCGGATGCATGCCGTGGGACACCCGCTGCGGGACGTGCCGGTCTGCCAGTCGTGTGGGTTCGTGTTCTGGCAGAACCCGAAGCCGACGGTGTCGGTGCTGATCCACCGGGACGGCGCGGTCTTACTGGTGCGGCGGGGCGTGGAGCCGCGTAAGGGGATGTGGGACACGCCGGGCGGGTTCATGAGTCCCGGCGAGCTTCCCGAGGAAACTGCCCGCCGCGAGATCATGGAGGAACTGGGCCTGGACGTCCACCTGCGGGGGCCCGTGCTGTTCCTGACCGGATCGTACGGCGACGACGGCGAACCGGTCCTCGACATCTACTACATGGGCGCCATCACGCAAGACCCGCAGGTGGTGCAGGATGACGTGATGGAAGTGCGCTGGTTTTCTCTGGATCACCTGCCGGAGGAGATCGGGTTTCCCCACACCCGGACCGCGCTGGAGACGGTGCGCCGCATGCTCAAGGAGGGCCGGATCTGAGGGTCGGGATGTTCTCCGATTCCTACAAGCCGCGCATCAGCGGGGTGGTCAACGCGGTGGAGGGTTTCTCCGAGGAACTCCGCCGGCGGGGGCACCGCGTGTACATCGTCGCGCCCGCCGCGCCGGGCTACGCGGACAGCGACCGGGACGTGGTCCGGGTGCCGTCGGTGACGCTCCGGCGATATCCGGACTTCCCGCTGGCGCCGCCCTGGATGCCGCGGGCCGGCCGGCGCCTGGCGGCGCTGGGGCTGGACGTGGTCCACACCCACACGCCCTTCTTGATGGGCCGCGTGGCGGCGGGCGTGGCGCGCCGTTCCAGCGCGCCGCTGGTCTTCACCCACCACACCCTCTACACCGAGTACGTGCACTACGTGCCGCTGAGCGCCGCGGTCACGCGGCCGGCGGTCCGCTGGTACACTACCGCGTTCTGCAACCAGTGCGACTGCGTTATCGCGCCGTCGCGCGCTGTGCACGACCGGCTGCGCGCGGCCGGCGTGCGCGCCCGCATCGAGGTGCTCACCACGGGCGCGCTGACGCCGGAGGTCTTCGCGCCGCGCGATGCCAGCTGGGTGCGAGCGCGGTTCGGCATCCCCGCGGGCGCGCCGCTGGTGGTCCACGTCGGGCGCCTGGGCCGGGAGAAGAGCGTGGACGACCTGCTGCGGGCGTTCGCGCGGGTGGCGCCGGAGCACGACGCCCACCTGCTGGTGGTGGGCGGAGGGCCGCAGGAGAAAGCGTTGCGCGACCTGGCCGCGCAGTTGGGGATCGCCGTGCGCGTCACCTTTGCTGGCCCCATGCCGCGGGTGAAGGCGCTAGACTGCTACGCCGCGGGCGACCTGTTCGCCACCGCCTCCCGCACCGAGACTGCGGGGCTCGTGATCACGGAGGCGATGGCGGTGGGGCTCCCGGTGGTGGCCGTGGCGTCGGGCGGGGTGCCCGAGGCCGTGGCGGACGGTGAGACCGGCCTGCTGGCCGGCGACGTGGAGGGCCTCGCCACGGTCATGCGGGCGCTGCTGCGGGATCCCGGGCGGCGGCGCCGGCTGGCCGCGCAGGCCCGGGAGCGCGCGCGGACGTTCTCCATCGAAGGTATCACGACCAGTCTGCTCGTCATCTACGAGTCGGTGCAGGCAACGCGCAGGCCGCGCACCGGAATGCCGGCGCGCCGTGAGTACGGCTAGCGCGGTAGAGTCGCGCAC
>JACQTN010000056.1 GCA_016210785.1 Armatimonadota bacterium | reverse complement strand
GCCGTGGAGAGGTACCGGTCGCCGGCGTCAGGAAAGAGCGCGACGAGCACCCCACGGCGGATACTCCGGGCCACCTCCAGCGCGCCAACCATCGCCGCGCCCGCAGACAGCCCGACCAGGAGTCCCTCCTCCCGTGCCAGCCGCCGCACCAAGGCATAGGCGGCCTCGGTCCGCACGGCGATCTTGCGGTCGTGAGCCGAGGGGTCGTAGATCCCAGGCACGATGGCGCTGGCCATGTGCTTCAACCCCTCGATCCCGTGCATGCCGCTGTCGGGTTCCACCGCAACAATTTCTGTGCCAGGGCTGAGTTCTCGCAGCCGGCGGCTGACCCCCACGAGAGTCCCACTGGTACCCAGGCCAGCCACGAAGTGCGTGATGCACCCGTCAGTCTGCGCGAAAACCTCCGACCCCGTGGTGTCGTAGTGGGCCCTGACATTGCTGGGGTTGTTGTACTGGTCGCCCCAAAAGTAGGCGTCCGGCCGGGCCGCGACAATTCGCCGGACCTCCAGGATCGCGCCGTCCGATCCCTCCAGCGGATCAGAGTACTGCACGACCGCGCCGTATGCCTGCAAAATGCGCTTGCGCTCTTCGCTGGCGTTCGCCGGCACCACCAGATGGACCCGGTATCCCTTGACCGCGCCGATCATGGCGTAGGCGATGCCGGCGTTGCCCGACGACGAGTCGATGATGATGCGATCCGAGGTGAGTCGGCCGTCCCGTTCGGCGTCTTCGACGATCTGCCGCACCGACCGGTCCTTCACGGACCCTCCCGGATTGAACCACTCGGCCTTGACGTAGAGTTCCACGCTGGGCGGAAGGTCTCGGGTGATGCGCGGCAAACGCAACAGGGGCGTGTTCCCGATACGGGCCAGGACGGACTCCCCGATACGCCGATCGGCGCGCGGATCAGCGGAACGGACCACGGCCCTACTCCGTCGCCGCCCCGAGGGCGACCGGCGCGAGCGCCGGGTCTCCCGCGGTTTCCGGCCCGTGGTCAAACCAGCGGATCGCCGCGCGAAGGCGGACAACGTCGCCCACGATCAGGGTCGCTGGCGACTCCAGTCCGACATCGCGTACGCGCTCGGCGATCGTGCCCAGATCGCCCTCGGCGGTCCGCTGCCCCGGGAGCGTCCCGATGGCCACCACGGCGGCCGGCGTCCGCGCGTGCCGCCCGGAGGCCAGCAGCCGTCGCGTGATGGACGGGAGGCTGCGCAGCCCCATCAGCACGACGAGGGTTGGAATGCGGGCCAGCGCGTGCCAGTCCAGATCCGACGCGGCGTCGCACTCGTGCCCGGTGACGATCGCGAAGGCGGAGGCGTATCGCCGGTCGGTGACGGGAATGCCCGCGTACGCTGGCACGGCGATCGCCGCGCTCACCCCAGGGACAACGGCAAACCGGACTCCCGCCGCGCGCAGCGCCTCGCATTCTTCCCCGCCGCGTCCGAACACGAACGGATCTCCGCCCTTGAGCCGGACCACCCGCAGACCCGCCCTCGCCCGCGCGATCAATATCGCATGAATCTCGCCCTGACCGCACCGCGGGCCTGCAGGGTGCTTCCCGACGAACACGCGCTCCGCGCCGGGAGGAGCTTCGTCCAGCAGCGCGGAGTGCACCAGCCGGTCGTACACCACAACATCCGCGGACCGCAGGATGCGGAGCCCTCTCACCGTGATCAACCCAGGGTCGCCGGGCCCCGCGCCCACCAGGTACACCGTGCCCCCGTAGCGTGACGTTGACATCTAGCCCTCCTCGCCGTACGCCGAAGGCTGAGCGGCCTGCAACTCCCGCCGTGCCTCGCTGAGCAACCGCGCGATGCGCGCGTTGGCGCCCGCCAGGTCACCGCCTCTGACGAGATCGATCGCGTCCGAGTCCACGACCCGGTACCAAAGTGCCGCGCGGGCGCGGGGGCCGGATATCCGGGCCGCCACCTCTTCGCGCCACGCGCCGAGCAGCGTCAGGAACGCGCCATACTCCGGCCCCACCAGGGAGGCGATCCGATCACGCAGCCGGACCGCGAGCGCGGGGCTTTTGCCACCCGTGGAGATGGCCACGGCGAGGTCGCCCTGACGGTGGACTGCCGGGGCGATAAAATTACAGTGCGGCATGTCGTCCACCGCGTTCACCGGGACCCCGAGATCTTCCGCCTCCTGCCAGATCTGGTGATTCACGGAACGATCTTCGCACGCGGCGATCACCACCCGGGCTCCGTCCAGATCGCCCCGCCGGTAGGAGCGGCGAAGAACACGGATCCGGCCCCGGGCCTCCAGATCGCTCAGCCCCTCGCTCACCTCCGGGGCAACCACGGTGACCTGGGCGCCGGCATCCAGAAGGCCCAGGACCTTGCTCTCAGCCATCGCGCCGCCGCCCACAACGACGCAGGGCCGGTCACGGAGGTCAAGGTAGACGGGGTAGAAGGACGTCATCCGGCCTGCCTCATAGCTCATCTCGCCGCACTCGCGGTGGGCGGAGGCGACAAACGCTTGAAGTAAGCATCAAGCGCATGCACCAGCGGCGCCATCCTGGCGTACCCCGGCTCTACCGTCACCTGGATCCCCTGCGCCTCCAGGGCGTGCCGGGCCACAGGCCCAATCGCGCCCACAGCCACCTGCGCGTCAGTGGCCATTACCTGCCCCAGGCGCGCCTCCAAGATCAGCACTCGCTTCCCTGCCAACCCCATCCCCGCCCCTCAGGCCGAGCACTCGCCCTCGCCGCGTTCCAGGCGGTAGAGGCCGGTGCGCTCCCAGTCTTCATAGAAGTCGCGCGAGAGCGAGGACTGGGGATCGAAGGGCAGCACCTCCCCAAACGGTGCCGCGATGCGCTCAAAAGATTCCCGTCCCCGGCGGTCCACGAAAGCGTGGAACGGTTCCCCGGGCTGCCGGTGGTCCCGGTAGAAGATCAGAAAGGCGCGCAGCACCTGCGGCACAGCCTTGGCGGGGACTTTGCCCCGCAGCCGCGTGCCGTACCGGACGTCTCCCCCTTCGTAGCGACCACCCACGAAGATGTCATAGGCGGGCACCTGCAGGCCCGCCTGTCCCTTCACCGTCGCGCCGTGAAAGCCGATGTCGGCGAGGTGATGTTGCCCGCATCCGTTGGGACAACCGCTGATCTTGACGTGCAGCCCCCCGATGAGCGGATCCTCAGTGAGATCCGGGCTCTCCAGGAGGAGGCTCCGCACGGCACGGCCCAGCCCCATCGAAGCGGTGATGC
>JACQTN010000519.1 GCA_016210785.1 Armatimonadota bacterium | reverse complement strand
GGCACACCGCGTCCTCGCCGGCGGTTGCGCCGCCCGCGTGAGTGCGGTATAATCAAAATATCACATAATCAAAGACGAACATACGGAGACGCCGGAACGGGGGCGCCGGGCGCCGGGACTCGCCGGCGTTCGCCCGGCATCTTCCCGGCGCTCGAGGTGCGCGCGCGGTGCTGGCGATCATTCGGAGCGCGGCGGTCCAGGGCCTGGACGGATATCCGGTGGCGGTGGAGGTGGACGTGGGCCTGGGGCTGCCGGGCTTTACCATCGTCGGCCTTCCGGACGCCGCTGTCCAGGAGGCGCGGGAGCGGGTGCGGGCGGCCATTCGGAACTCCGGCTACGAGATGCCCGCGCGCCGCATCACCGTGAACCTGGCGCCCGCGGACGTGCGCAAGGAAGGTCCGGGTTTCGATCTCCCCATCGCGCTGGGCGTTCTGGTCGCCACGCAGCAGGTGACGCCGTCGCGCGGAGACGCTCTGGTGGTGCTCGGCGAGTTGTCGCTTGACGGCGCGGTGCGCCCTGTGGCGGGCGTGCTGGCCATGGCGCTGGCGGCACGGGAGGGCGGCGTGGCCGGGGTCGTCGTTCCAGAAGCCAACGCGGCGGAGGCGGCCATCGTGGAGGGGCTGACCACCCATCCCGTGCGCACCCTGGCGGAGGCGGTGACGGCGCTGGACGGCGGAGGTCCGGCGGCGCCTGCCGCCGCGGAAGAGGTCGATCTCCCCGCCGCGGCGGACGGCGTGGACTTCGCGGAGGTGCGGGGACAACATCACGCGCGGCGCGCGTTGGAGATCGCCGCGGCGGGCGCGCACAACGTGCTGCTCATCGGTCCTCCCGGATCGGGCAAGACGATGCTGGCGCGGCGGCTTCCCACCATTCTGCCCCTGCTCACCCGCGATGAAGCCATCGAGGTCACCAAGATCTACAGCGTCGGCGGCCTGCTGCCGCACCGCTGCGGCCTGCTGCGCCGGCGACCCTTTCGCGCGCCGCACCACACGACGACGCCGGCGGCGCTCGCGGGCGGCGGGTCGCTCCCACGCCCTGGCGAGATCAGCCTGGCCCATCACGGCGTTCTCTTTCTGGACGAGTTTTTGGAATTCGGGCCGGAGGCACTGGAAGTGCTTCGCCAGCCGCTGGAAGATGGCGTCGTGACCGTTGCCCGGGTCCGCGGTACCGTGTCGTTTCCCGCGCGCTTCATGCTGGTGGCAGCCATGAATCCCTGCCCGTGCGGGTATCTCGGGGATGGGGCGCGCCCCTGCGCATGCACATCTCTCCAAGTTGCGCGGTACCGCCGCCGCGTCTCCGGCCCGCTGCTCGACCGCATCGACCTGCACGTGGAGGTCCCGCGCCTGGACGCTGTCACGCTCACCGCCGGCGAGGGCGGAGAGAGTTCCGCGGAGATCCGGACACGGGTGGCCCGCGCGCGTGCGATCCAGGCGGAGCGTCTGGCGCGTGCCCGCGCTCCCGCCGGCGCGGTGGCCACCCACGCCGCGGCCGTCAGTGCCGCGACGACAAATGCCGCCATGTCCCCGCGCCTGGCCCGGCGCCTGTGCGTACTGGACGACGGCGCAACGGCGCTGCTGCGGCGCGCCATCGAACGTCTCCACCTGAGCGCCCGCGCCTACGACCGCATCCTCAAGGTTGCGCGTACCATCGCCGATCTTGACGGTGGTGGCACCATGGGGCCTCACCACGTGGCGGAGGCGATCCAGTACCGATCGCTGGATCGCCGCGGCGATGAGGTTTGACATGGTGTGTTAACATTGGTCACGAATGTGGGGATTGCGATGCTCGCGCCGGCCGACGCGGCGTATCCCGCGGGCCTGAGGAACATCTACGATCCCCCGCCCGTACTGTACCTGCGGGGCCGGCTGGTGCCGGAGGACGTGCTGGCGGTGGCCGTGGTGGGCACACGGCGCCCCACGCCCTACGGGCTGGCCGCGGCGGAGCGCATCGCGGGCGACCTGGCCCGCGCAGGTCTGACGGTGGTGAGCGGCCTGGCGCGGGGCATCGACGGCGCCGCGCACCGGGCTGCGTTGCGGGCCGGCGGACGGACGGTGGCGGTGCTGGGGTGCGGCGTGGACGTGGCGTATCCGCCGGAGCACCGCCGGTTGATCGACGACATGGTCCGCCACGGGGCGGTGCTGTCGGAGTTTCCTCCGGGGACGCCGCCGCGGCGCCAGCACTTTCCCCGGCGCAACCGGCTGATCAGCGGGTTGAGCCTGGGGGTGGTGGTGGTCGAGGGCGCGGAGGACAGCGGGGCGCTGATCACGGCGGACTTTGCCCTGGACCAGGGGCGCGAGGTCTTCGCGGTGCCGGGTCCGATCTTCGCGCCTCAGAGCCGGGGGCCGCACTGGCTGATCGCACAGGGTGCGCGGCTGGTGGCAGACGCGGCGGACATTCTCGAAGAGTTGGGTATGAGACAGAGCGTACCGGGCGGCGCGCCCGCCGGTGCCCGGTGTGGTGCGCTGTCCGGAGAGGAGGCCGCGGTGCTGGCGCGGCTGTCCTGGGAGCCCACGCCGGTGGACCGCATCGTGGAAGAGGTGGGGCGGCCGATCGCTGAGGTGACGCCGGTTCTGCTGGCGCTGGAGTTGCGGGGGCTGGTCCAGCAGGTGGCCGGTCAGCGGTACGTACTAAGAATGGAAGATTGACGCGCGCCCCTTCGGGCGGGTATAACAAAGCGGCCGAGACAGGCAAGAGAAACGCGAGGTGCAACGTGGCCAGGAAGAGGTCCCTGGTGGTGGTGGAGTCTCCCACCAAGGCGCGCACGCTCAAGAAGATGCTGGACCGGCGGTTCGACGTGATGGCCTCCATGGGCCACCTCAAGGACCTGCCGCGCAGCCAGCTCGGCGTGGATGTGAACCACGGGTTCGCGCCCAAGTACGTCATCATCCGGGGCAAGGGCCAGATCCTCAAAACGCTCCGCGAGGCGGCCAAGAAGGCGGACGCCGTCTACATGGCCACCGACCCCGATCGGGAGGGTGAGGCCATCTCCTGGCACCTGGCCGACCTGCTCAGCCCGGCGAATCCCAAAATCCAGCGCATCGAGTTCCACGAGGTCACCAAAGAGGCGGTCCAGCGCGCCCTCAAGCACCCGCGCGGCATTGACCTCAACCTGGTGAACGCGCAGCAGGCGCGTCGCATCCTGGACCGGCTGGTGGGCTACAAGTTGAGCCCGCTGCTGTGGCGGAAGGTGCGCAGCGGCCTGTCCGCCGGCCGCGTGCAGTCGGTGGCCGTGCGGCTCATCTGCGAGCGCGAGCAGGACATCGAGCACTTCGTCCCCCAGGAGTACTGGAGCAT
>JACQTN010000501.1 GCA_016210785.1 Armatimonadota bacterium | reverse complement strand
TGCGTTCGGCGAGCGCGGTACCGTGGGGCACCTTGCACACAGGTCGAACGTGCCAAGGGCCTCCCCCGGTCAGACACTTGGTGGAGGGTGGAGTGGCAGAAAGACACTCCACCCAACCTTCCCTGACTAATAGGCGACCCGCACCAGGAACAGCCCGCGCGCCGGCACCGTGGGGCCGGTCGGCTGGTTGTCCTTCGCCTCCAGGAGACGCGCCACCGCGTCGGGTGGCAGGGCGCCGCTCCCCACCCGCAGCAGCGTCCCCACCATGATGCGGACCATGTGCCGCAGAAACCGGTCCGCCTCGATGGTGAAGATCACCATGCCCCGATCCTCTCGCACGTAGGTGTGCAGCACGGTGCACCAGGTCGTGCGCGGCGAACTGCCGACCGCCCGGTAGGCGTCAAACTCGTGACGCCCGCGCAGCAGGGCGAAGGCCTGGGCCATGCGCGTCACGTCCAGCGGGCGCGGCACGTGATAGCTGTGGTGGCGCAGCAGCGCCGAAGGCAGGGGACGGTTCAACACCACGTAGCGGTAGGTGCGGGAGCGGGCGTCATACCGCGGGTGGAACGACTCCGGGGCGTCTTCCGCGGCCAGCACCACGATGTCATCCGGCAGGTGGGCGTTGAGGGCGGCCGGCCACCGGTCCACGGGGATGCGGCTACCGGTGCGCACCGCGGCCACCTGCCCCAGGGCGTGCACGCCGGCGTCGGTGCGCCCCGCCCCGATCACCCGCGGCGCCTCCCCCGTGACCGCGGCGACAGCGCGCTCCAGCGCCGCCTGGATCGTCGGCGCACCGAGCTGCCGCTGCCATCCGGCGTAGCGGGTGCCGTCGTACTCCAGCGTCAGCTTGAGGGTGCGCATAAGCTAGCCTGTTAAGGTCGGGTGGAGTGTCTTTGCGCCACTCCACCCTTCACCAAGCGTCCGACGGGGGAGGACCTGGCACGTTCAACCCGTGTACAAGGCGCGCCATAATACCGCGCTCGCCGGACTCACGGCGCCCCTCCCCCCAAATCCCCCACCCGCGACGGTGGAACCTCCGACATACAGGTGATGCTCGGACTCGGCGCAGCCGGTCCTGCGCATGAATGAAGCGTCTGACCCGCGACGGTGCGGAGTCCGGAGCGCCGATGTTGCTCGGCCTTAGCGGCGCGAGCCCGGTCCTGCGCAGTTCAACTCGCAGCGTCGATACCGACACATCGTGGGAACCTGGGCCTGCGCATGAATAGCGCACCCCATTTCTAAGACGGGCTGCCAGCCCGGCGTATCATCGTTCGTGCCGGGTGTTCACCGGGGAAGCAACCGCAGCCACCGGTCCGGCGGCACCGCGAAGGCCAGCGACAGGACCAGGGTGACCGCCAGGGCCACGGCATCGCGCGCCGCGTATCGCAACTCCTTCATCCGCGTGCGCGACTCCCCGCCGCGGTAGCAGCGGGCCTCCATGGCCTGGGCCAGTTCCTCGGCCCGTCGAAAGGCGCTGATAAAGAGCGGCACCAGGATGGGCAGCAAGGCGCGGAGGCGACGCATCAGCCCCCCGCTGGTGAAGTCGGCCCCCCGGGCCATCTGCGCCTTGAGGATCTTCTCCGTCTCCTCCAGCAGCGTGGGGATGAAGCGCAGGGCGATGGTCATCATCATGGCCAGCTCGTGGGCGGGAACGCCGATCCGCTGGAACGGCCGCAGCAGGCGCTCCATGCCGTCGGCCAGGCTCACGGGAGAGGTGGTGAAGGTGAGCAGCGACGTGGCCACCACCAGCAGCACCAGTCGGTAGCTCACGAAGAGGCCGCGCATCAGTCCTTCCCACGTGGCCACGAACGGCCCCAGCCGCCACAGGACACGGCCGCCTTCCGTGCCGCTGCCGAAGAAGAGGTTGAGCGCCACCGACAGCACCAGCAGGAAGAAGACCGGGCGCAGACCCCGCAGCACGTAGCCCAGCGGGATCCTGGCCATCACGATGAGCGCCACCAGGAAGGCCGTGAAGCCACCCTGCCCCGCGAACCCGGGAATGAGAAAGATCACCACCATGAACAGCGTGGTGGCCATGAGCTTGGTGCGCGGATCGAGCCGGTGCACGGCGGAGTCGCCGGGCACGTACTGGCCGATGGTGACGTACCTGATGAGCTCCATACACTACCCTTATCCCCCTCTCCCCTGGGGGAGAGGGCCAGGGGCAGGCGACTGCCGACCGCTACGGCCTGACGCCTTCAGTGCCCTCAACACTTCCGCCCGCGCCTCCTCCTCGGTGACGGCGTCGGTGCGCACGTCCAGGCCCCGCGCCCGCAGGCGCCGCAACAGATCGGTCAGGGTAGGCACCCGCAGACCCATCACGGCCAGCTCCTCCGCGCGGGCGAAGACCTGGCGGAGCCGCCCGTCCATGGCCACGCGGCCGCCATGCATCACCACGAGCCGGTCCACGACCCGCACGATCTCGTCCACGCTGTGGCTCACCACCACCAGCGTGATCTTCCGCCGCCGGTGCAGCTCCGCCAGGCGCGCCAGCAGATCCCGCCGCCCACGCGGGTCCAAGCCCGCGATGGGCTCGTCCAGCACCAGCACCCGGGGCTCCATGGCCAGCACGCCGGCGATGGCCGCCCGCCGCATCTCACCGCCCGACAGCGTGAAGGGACTGCGCCGGGCGAAACGCTGCGGGTCCAACCCCACCGCCTCCAGGGCCTGGGTGACGCGCCGCTCCACCTCCTCGCCGTCCAGCCCCAGGTTGCGGGGCCCGAAGGCCACGTCGTCGGCCACGGTCTCGTCGAAGAGCTGGTGCTCGGGGTACTGGAAGAGCAGCCCGACCATCTGGCGGACGGTCTTTAAGTTGACGCCGCGCTGGTGGATGTCGGCGCCGTCCACGTATACCTTGCCTTCGGTGGGACGCAGCAGGCCGTTGAAATGCTGGACCAGCGTGGACTTGCCCGACCCGGTGGGCCCGATGATGCCCACGCGCTCGCCCGCCTCGATGGCCAGCGTGACCCCCCGGAGGCCCACCGACTCCATGGGTGTCCCCCGCAGGTATACGTGGGTCAGGTTCTCCACGCGGATCATGCCGGGCCGCCCCCACCGTCCGCGCCGCCGCTCCGGGCCCGCGTCCCCGCCGCGGCCCCGGCCAGGCCGGCCAGCGACTCCTCCAGTTGATCCACCGTGAGGATGTCCGGTGGCAACTCAACCCCCGCCCCGCGCAGCGTCCCGGCAAACCGCACCGCCTCCGGCACGTCCAGGTGAACCCGCCGCAGCTCCCTCGCCCGCGCAAACACGGTGACGGGAGGGCCGTCCATGACGATGCTCCCCTCCGCCATCACAATCACGCGCCGGGCCTCCGCGGCCTCCTCCATGGAGTGGGTGATGTAGATCACCGTGACGCCTTCCTGATTCAGACGCCGCCCGGTCGCCATGACCTCGCGCTGCCCCTGCGGATCCAGCATGGAGGTCGCCTCGTCCAGCAC
>JACQTN010000500.1 GCA_016210785.1 Armatimonadota bacterium | reverse complement strand
GTGGTGCTGTTCGCCGCGGCGATCATGGGCCCGGTGGCGCACGCGGTGGTGATCACCGTGCTGGGCGTGGGCCTGCACCAGCTCTATGTCTACTTCCGCAAGCACGAGTACTGGTACCTGTGCGTGTTCAACACCTCCCAGAAGATCCTGGCAGTGGGTCTGTCGGCGCTGGCCATCCAGGCCGTCGCGGCGGGCCCGGTTCTGCCCCTCGGCCCCGCGCAGAACCTGGCGCCGCTGGCGCTGGCCACGGCAGTCTACTTTCTGGTGAACACGGGTCTCATCTCAATCCTGCTGGCGTTCATGGGGTCCCGCCATCCGTGGGAAGTGTGGGTCAAGACCCACCGGTGGACGTGGCACCTCTACCTCTCCCACCTCATCCTGGGCATTCTGGTCGCCGATCTCTACCTGGAGGCCCCGCTGGTGCTCCCGCCGGTCGTCGTCCTCAGCGTGGCGCTGCGGCACGCCTACGCCAGCACCGCGGCCTTGCGGAAGCACACGCGGGAGGCCTTCGAGATGCTGGCGGATACGGTGGACCAGCGCGATCCCCACACCGCGCAGCACTCCCAGCAGGTGGCCGATTACTGCCGCATGCTCGGCCGGCGCCTGGAACTGGCGGATGAGGAGATCGAGATCATCGTCCAGGCGGCGCGGGTGCACAACGTGGGCAAGATCGCCGTCTCGGAGCGAATCCTGCAAAAGCCCGGCGTGCTGAGCCGCGAGGAGCTAGACGAGATTCGCCGGCACGCCCTGGTGGGCGCGCAACTGGTAGGCAAGCTTCCCCACTACGAGCGGGGACGGGAGTACATCCTCTGCCACCACGAGTGGTACGACGGCAGCGGGACGCTGCGCCTTCGAGGCGAGGAGATCCCGCTGGGGGCCCGCATCATCGCCGTGGCCGACGCCTTCCACGCCATGACCTCGGACCGGCCCTACCGCGCGGCGCTGGGCTGGCGCTCGGCGATGCAGGAACTGGAGCGGCAGAAGGGCCGGCAGTTCGATCCCGTGGTGGTGGAGGCGCTGCTGGAGGCGCTGCACGAACGGCTGCCTGTCGAGGAGTCGCGGCTCGACACGCTGATGCCTTCGATGCCGCGAGAGGTCCCGACGCCGCGATCCATGGTACGGCACTGACCATGCTGGACTGGATGCCCGAGAACGACGGAGACCGGTTCGATGACAGGGAGGAGACCGGGTTGGATCGACCGGAGGCGACGGTGGGTCACGAACACGTGGACGTCTTCGAGAGAGTGGCGCTCACGCTCGCCAGCCGCGGCAGCGCCATGACATCGGAGGAAGGCGTCGAGCTGGGGCGCGCCCTGGGCTCTCTGGTGGCCCGGCTGGAGCGGGCCGCGGACACGCTGCGCCAGGTCGCGGAGATGGTCAACCCGGACGTGTTGCCGCGTGACCTCCCGCTGACGTCCCGCGAGCTGGAGATGCTGACGCACCTGGCGGAGGGGCGCAGCAATGCCGAGATCGCCCGCCGCTGCTGGATCTCGGAGAACACGGTCAAGTTCCACCTCAAGAACCTGTTCCGGAAGCTGAGCATCCAGGACCGCGCGCAGGCGATGACCCTCGCCCGAGCCATCACCCGGAGGATGAACCTCGGCCACCGCCCGGCGGCGCCCGACGGCGGTCCTGCGGCGCCCGGTGCGGCAGCCGCGCCCAACCTCAAGGAAATCCTCGAGAAGCTGGTCTAAACTGCCCGGCCGCCCGGGCCCCCCGATCCCACCCGAAGTCCACCCCCGCGGGTAGTGGTCTGGCGCCGTCCGCGCCTGATATAGTGAGCGAGGCTCTCCACATTTGCGGGAGCAGGTTGCGCCGGCCATGCAGGCGGGGAGGAACTGGATGGGAAGCCTGGGCAGAGCGAAGGACGCGCTCTCCGCATTCTCCCGGCGGACGCGAAGCGAGCCCGCGGGCACTGGCCGCCCTGCCCCCGCGCAGGAGAACCGCGGCCTCTCCGTGGTCCGCACCCAGCACCAGAAGTTCGGCGACCTGCTGGTCCGGTCGGGAGCGATCGCCGCCGAGCAACTCCGGGAAGGGTTGGAGCGGCAGAAGACCACCCGGCAGCGGCTGGGCAAAGTGCTGCTGGAGATGGGGTTGATCACGGAAGAGCAGATTGCCCGTGTGCTCTCGGAGCAGCTGAAGTTGCCGCTGGCCGATCCCGCGCGCGTCCGGGTGGACGCCGCGACGGCGGGCCTGATCCCCGAAGAGCTGGTCCGCAAGCATCGCATATTCCCCCTTCGCCAGGAGAACAACACGATGGTCCTGGCCATGGCCGATCCTCTCGACGTCTATGCCATCGACGACGCAGAGGTCGAGACGGGTCTGGCGGTGAGTCCGGTCGTAACCACCGAGTCGGTCATCCTGGCGGCCATCGACGGGATGTACGGGTCGCGGGGAGAGGCGGCTTGTCCGCAGTCCGAGCAGGGAGAGGCGCCGGCGGTGCTCACCGCGCATGCCGCGGAAGACGAAGCCGCTTCCTTACCTTCCGCGGAAGCGGATAGCGCGCAGCCGGTGGACGCGGGGGAAGGAACCGGCGCGTCCGATATCCCCGCGGCGGCGGAGGCTCCGCCCGTGGTCTCCTTCGACGGCGCAGACCGCTCAGACGTCGCCCCGTCGGTTGCTCACGAGGCGCGGGTGGCCGGGGAGGCCGGGCATGACATCCGCGAGCTGCTGCGCGAGGCGGAGGCTGCGGCATCGGCGGCGGCGGCGCTGCTGGTGCCGGACGTGGCCGCAGTTTTCGACCAGGGTTCGGAGTGCGAGGCCGGGGCACCAGCGCCCCACGTTTCAATGCCGGCGGAGCAAGTGGAAGATCCCACGCCGCAGGCGGAAGCCGCGGACGCTTGGACCAGGATTGCAGCGATGCGCGGTCCGGCGTCGGGCGGCAACGGCAGCGCGCAGAGCAACGGCGCACCGGAGTCGAGCGGGAAAGCGGAAGCTCACCACCCGGCGGAGGCCCGTGCCGCCCCAGTCATCGGAGCGGCGAGCGCGAACGGGAAAGCGGGCACGGCGGAGAGCGCCGGGATCGCGGGCAAGGTGAACGACGATGCCAGCGCGGGGGAGGCCGTGCAGCCGCGGAAGCCCGGCGCCGACATCACGGCGGCCCTGACAGCGGCCGGGCAGTTTGCGACCGCCACCCTGGCGATCGAGGGGATGGGCGCGGGCTCGCGCGACGCGTCGGAGGAGAGCGGCCGGGTCACCCCGGTGGCCCAACTCGTCAACCTGCTGATCTCCGAGATGCTCAGAAGGCGGCCCCAGGAGGTTCACGTCGAGCCCTCCGAGACCGAGGTGCGGATCCGCTTCCGCATCGATGGGGTGCTGCACACGCTGCTGACCATGCCCAGGAGTGTGCTTCCACCGCTCGTCGGCTTGCTGAAGGTCCTGGGGAGGATGAACCTGGTGCAGCGGCACCTCCCGCAGGACGGGTACTTCACGCTCACCGTCGCCGGCCGGCCCGTGAACTTTCGGGTGGCCACGCTGCCCACCGCCCACGGAGAGCAGGTCACGCTGCGCCTGCTGTCCCGGTCGCGGCCGCCGCTTTCGTTCGACGACCTGGGGATCGACGATTCCGACCGCGGCCGGTTCGCCGCGCTGATCCAGGAGCCTTACGGGGTGATCATCGTCTGCGGCCCGGCGGGCAGCGGGCGCACCACGACGCTGGTGAGCGCGCTGACCCTCATCGACGCCGCGGTGAAGAGCGTCGTCACGGTGGAGGATCCGGTGGAGTACCATCTGCCGGGTGTGAACCACGTGCAGGTCAACCGCGGCGCAGGGCTGACCTTCCTGGCGGGGGTGCGGTCGGTCCTGCGGCACGATCCTGACGTGATCATGGTGGGCGAGATCGAGGACGGCGAGACGGCCGAGATCGCCATCCACGCCTGCCTGTCCGGCCGGCTGGTGCTCTCGGCGATGCGGGGGGACGGCGCCGCCGGCGCCCTCGTCCGCCTGGTGGAGATGGGCGTGGATCCGCTCCTGGTGGCGTCCGCGGTCACCGGCGTGTTGACCCAGCGCCTGGTGCGCACGCTGTGCACCCGCTGCCGCCGTCCCGTGGAGCCGGCGCCGGAGGTGCGCGCGGCGCTGGCGGTGACGTTGGGTGAGGGCCATCCGCAGCCTACGCACGTAATGGCTTCGCAGGACTGCGGGCACTGCCGCTACACGGGATACCGCGGCGTGACGGGTATCTTCGAGTTCCTCGTCGTTACCGACCAGATCCGCAACCTGCTGCTGGCGCGCGCATCCGCCCAGACCATTGCGGAGGCAGCGCGTCAGGACGGCAGCCGCACCTTGTGGGAGAGCGGCCTGCGCAAGGTAGCCGCGGGGCTCACGACAGTAGCGGAGGTCCTGCAGGCCGTGGGCAAGCAGGGGGCTGCCGTCGACGTGCCGCCGGGCAGGCTGGCCGCGCCCGGCGAGGCCGCGGCGGCGACCTAGGACCGCCGGCAGGGCCCCAACGGCGCTCGCCGTGTGCAGAGATGGCCGCAGCATCCTCCGTTTCCGGCCGCGCTCCGTCCGCGCGACAACCATCCACGCCGGGATCGGCTCCCGATTCGGGTAGCCATGCCCGCCATGGGGGCTCGCCGGCGCCGGGGCGATCGCGCTCGGCCCGGGTGTCAGGCTCTCCGCTCCACCCCGCTGTCTCCATCGATCCAGCACGTCCGCTTGCGGCCGCATGGCTCGTTGCCCGTCCCCCGTGGCCTACCCGAAGTCTATCTGCGCGGGTAGTAGTAACCTATCGGCGCCCGCTGGTAGAGTGGAGGCACCACCTCGGAACGCGGAGTTCCGAGGTGGGAAACCGGGGGCAGAAAGGAGAATGCGCATGCTTGCGTGGTCGTTTGCGCGAGCGTGGTTGGCCGAGAGGCTCCATCAGGACGAGGCGGGCGCCGCCGCAACCGAGTACGTGTTGATCATCCTCGGCACCGCCCTCTTCCTGATCGCCGCCACCTTTGCGCTGCGGGGAGTGTTGACCACCGCAGTGACAGCGATCAGCGGATGGATCGGCGGCGTGGGGCCGCCTCCATAGCGGATGTGGGCGTGGCGAGCCACCCGGTTGGCCGTCCGGGTGGCTCGCTGCTGTCCGGGAGGCAGGAATACGCCATGAGGTTTCGGGACGCGAACCAGCGGGGGCAGGCGACGGTGGAGCTGGTGCTGTTGACGCCGCTCCTCCTAACCCTCATGTTCCTCATCTTCGAGTTCGGCCGCGTATTCGGCTCGTGGCTGATCGTGACCAACGCCGCCCGGGAGGGCGCCCGGCGCGGCGTGGTGGTGGCCTTCGATTCCAGCGGCGACACCGCCATCCAGCAGCGGGTGCAGCAGACCGCCAACTTCCTGACCGTTAACGCGGCCCAGTGCGCGGGTTCGTACGACTCGTGCGTCCAGATCACACGGACCACGGATGGCGCGGAGCGGCTGGTCAACATCGCGGTGCGGTACAAGGTCTACACGCTCATGCCTATCATCGGCGACATTCCATTCCTGGGGCGGATCGACTACCCCGGATACCTGGAGGTGGTCGGCCTGTCCACCATGCGCTGGGAGTAAACGAGGAGGCCGGTGCGATGCGGCGCAGGCTGGTGGTTCCGGTGGTGGCGGCGGTCATGGCGCTCGTGCCCGTGTCGGCGATGATCGGGCGCTCGCCGGCTCCGCGGCAGGATCTGGTGGCGCTGGCGTCGTTGGAGACCGAGCCTGTCGTTTTCGCCCGGCATCCCATCGCCGCCTACTATGTGGTGGGCGCGGACGCCCTCGAGATCCGGAAGGTGCCGGAGGGCTTCGTGCACCCGCGGGCGGCCCGGCGGATCGAAGACGCTGCCCGCCGCCTCGCGGTGGCCGACATCGACGCCGGCGAGCAGGTTCTGCTGAGCCGGCTCGCTCCTGCCGCCGACATCGATCCGTTTTCCGCCGGCCCGGCGCAGCGGCACGCCACGTGGGGCCACTAGGAAGCTGGGGTATAACTCTGGGGCTAGGCGGGCAGGAGGAGAAGCCATGAAGCGCAAGTGGATGCTCCCGGCCGCGGCGGTGGCGCTGTCGCTGGTCACCACGTTGGTGGTCATCGGGTACCTGCAGAGCCTGCGGAAGGGCGTCACCAGGGGTGCTCCCGTGAAGACGGAGGCCGTCGTCTTCGCCAAACGCAGCATCGCGCAGCGCCAGATCATCGGCGCGGATGCCCTGGAGATGCGGCAGGTCCCGCTGGGCGCCGTCCACCCCCAGGCCGTCCGGCGGATCGAGAACGCGGCCAACCGCGTGGCCGTCGCGCCCATCTTCGCCGACGAGCAGGTGCTGCTTCCCAAGCTGGCCCCGGTCGGTCTCACCGCGGGCCTGTCCTACGTGCTGCCCAAGGGCAAGCGCGCCATGACCATCGCCGTCAACGAGGTGGTGGGCGTGGCGGGATTCGTCGTGCCCGGCGACCGCGTGGACGTGGTGGCCACCGTCAACGTGAAAGACGAAAGCTTCACCAAGGTCGTTCTCCAGGATGTGGAGGTGCTGGCGCTGGCGCAGAACGTAGAGCAGAAGCCCGGTGAAAAGCCGCGGGTCACCACCTCCGCCACGCTGGCCCTGACGCCCGAGCAGACCGAGGTGCTGGCGCAGACCGACACCAGCGGGAAGGTACGCCTGGTGCTGCGTCCCTACGGCGTGAGCGACGTGGTGCCCACGCCGGGACAGTCGGTGGAGACCGCCATGGGGCGGACCTG
>JACQTN010000047.1 GCA_016210785.1 Armatimonadota bacterium | reverse complement strand
GACATGCGCACCGCGGGTGACCGGCTGCAGATGACGCCCATCGAGACCATGCTCAACCACCACACCTACATGCTCTTCTTCGACAACCTGGAGGTGCCGGCGGAGAACCTGATCGGGGAGGAGGGCCGGGGGTTCCGCCACATCATCGACGGGTGGAACGCCGAGCGTATCCTGATAGCGGGGGAGGCCATCGGCGACGGGCGGTGGTTCGTCGAGCGGGCGGTGAAGTACGCGCGCGAGCGCATCGTCTTCGGGCGGCCCATCGGCAGTAACCAGGGGATTCAATTTCCCATCGCCCAGGCGTACGCCAGGATCGAGGCCGCGGACCTGGTGCGCTTCGACGCGGGGTAGTCGTGCGGTCCCCAGGCGAACATGGCCAAGTACCTGGCCTCCGAGGCGTCGTGGGAGGCGGCCAACGCCTGTCTGACCACCCACGGCGGCTACGGGTTCGCCGTGGAGTACGACGTGGAGCGGAAGTTCCGGGAGACGCGCCTGTTCAAGGAGGCGCCGGTCAGCAACAACCTGGTGCTGGCGTATCTGGGACACAACGTGCTGGGCCTCCCCCGGTCGTACTGAGCTGGAGGTATCGCTGCCATGGATTACGGTGCGCACCTGCCCCTGATCGACTTTGGCGAACGCAGTCGGTCCCTTGAAGGGCTTCTGCACTACGCGGAAACTGCCGAACGTCTGGGATTCCGCGCTCTCTCTGTAAACGACCACATGGTCTGGGCCCGCCCCTGGCTGGACAGCCTGACTGCGCTGGCCGCCGTGCTTGCGCGGACCGGACGGATGAGTCTGGCTACCACGATAGCGCTGCCGATCGTGCGAGGACCGATTCCATTAGCCAAGGCGCTGGCTGCCATCGACCTGCTCTCGGGCGGCCGTCTGACCGTATGCGTGGGGCCAGGTTCATCGGCCCGCGACTACGCGGCGGTCGGCATTCCCTTCGAGGAGCGCTGGAAACGCCTCGATGAAGCCATCCAGGCGCTGCGCGCGTTGTGGCGGAAAGATGGCATGCACTTCCGAGGTAGATTCTACTCCACAGAGGGCGTGAGACTGGAGCCATACCCGGCGCAGCAGCCTGGGCCTCCATTGTGGATCGGAAGCTGGGGCTCAGAAGCCGGCCTGCGCCGGACGGCAAGGCTCGGTGACGGCTGGCTCGCGTCTGCCTATAACACCACACCCGAGGCGTTTGCGGAGAGCCGGCGCCGGCTCTCCGCCCACCTGCGAGAAGCCGGCAAGGATCCCGACACGTTTCCCAATGCCCTCGCGACGATGTGGTGTTATATCACGGAAGATCCTGCCGCCGCGGAGCGATCGCTCCGGGAGGCACTGCAGCCGGCGGTCAATCGGCCGGTGGAAGAACTGCGTGAGCGCCTGCTGTTCGGACCCGCACAGGAATGCGCCCAGAAGCTGTCGGCGTACAAAGCCGCCGGTGTACGCCGCATCTTCATATGGCCCGTCGCCGATGATCTGCGCCAGATCGAGATGTTCATGGACCGTGTCGTGCCTCGAGTCAGTGCGTAGGCGGGAGTCTAAAAAACACCAGTCCGAACTGGACAGGCTGGGGTGAGGGGGAAGGACCTGATGGGAAGCCGCACCATGCAGCAGGGCCGGTACTACGAGGACTTCGAGGTCGGCGTCATCTACGAGCACCCTTGGGGGCGGACCATCGTCGACGCCGACAATGTGTGGTTCACAAACCTGACGATGAACACGAGCCCCTTGCACCTGGACCACGTCTACATGGCGGCCTCGGAGATCGGCCGGCCACTCGTGAACAGCGCCTTCACCCTCGCCCTGGTGACAGGCATGTCCGTCTTTGACATCAGCCAGAATGCCTTCGCCAACCTGGGCTGGGACAAGGTGCGGCTCCCCAATCCCCTGTTTGTGGGCGACACGGTCTACGCGGAGACCAAGGTGCTGAGCAAGCGCGAGTCGAAGTCGCGGCCCAACGTGGGGATCGTCCAGTTTCACACGAAGGGCTACAAGCAGGACGGCGCGGTGGTCATTGAGTTCGAGCGGACTGTCATGATCTACAAGCGCGGGACTTCGCCACAGGCCGGCCGGCCGCGGCCCAGGGACGGCGAGTGAGGCGGGTATCGGCGAAGCCGGCGCCGCGGTGAGGCCGTGGCGCCGGGGAGCCCGGAGAACCGAACGGCCGCGCCGCGAGAGTGAGGTTGACGCCATGGCGGGCGTGCTGGACGGCATCACCGTCCTCGACCTGACCCGCAACATCGCGGGGCCCTACTGCACGCAGATCCTGGGCGACCTGGGCGCAGAGGTCATCAAGGTGGAGCGGCCGGGGATCGGCGACGACATCCGCGAGTGGAAGCCGCCCACGTGGGCGGGCTACAGCGCCACCTTCCTGGCCTTCAACCGGAACAAGAAGAGCCTGGCGGTGGACCTGGACCGGCCGGAGGGGCAGGAGATCGTGGGCCGGCTGGCGGGGCGGGCGGACGTGCTGGTGGAGAGCTTCCGCCGGGGCAGCCTGGCCCGGCGGGGCCTGGGGTACGAGCAACTGGGCGCCGCCAACCCCCGTCTCGTCTACTGCTCCATCACCGGGTTCGGCAACCGCGGCCCGCACCGCGACCGCCCGGGCTACGATCCCGTGATCCAGGCCTACTCTGGGATCATGAGCATCACCGGTGACCCGGACGGGCCGCCGGTGCGCGCGGGAACCTCGCTGGTGGACATGGGGGCGGGCATGTGGTGCGCGCTGGCCGTGGTGGGCGCGCTTTTCGCGCGGGAGCGCACCGGCAGCGGCGCCCGCATCGAGTCCAGCCTGCTGGAGGTCGGCGTGGCGTGGGTGTGCTACCAGCTCGCCGGGTACCTGGGCACGGGGAAGGTGCCGGGCCGGCTCGGGTCGCGCGCCGCCATGATCGCGCCGTACGAGACGTTCGCCACGATGGATGAGGACCTCTTCCTCGCCGCGCCTAATGACCAGATCTTCGTCCACCTGTGCCGGGTGCTGGAGATGCCCCGTCTCCTCCAAGACCCGCGCTTCGCCACCAACGCCGACCGCGTCACGCACCGCGAGGAACTCCATGCGATCCTGGAGGAACGCCTCAAGGCGGAGACCGCCATGCGCTGGGAGACACTCTTCCTGGAACAACAGATCCCCTGCAGCCGCATCCGCACCCTCGACCAGGTGGTGGCCGATCCCCAGGTGGCAGCCCTCGACCTGCTCATGGCGCCGGAGCATCCCGGCATCCCGGACCTGCGCCTGGTGGATCTTCCCGTGGAGGTGGACGGCCGGCGCGCGTCGCGCCGCGATCCCCCGCCGGAGGTGGGACAGCACACCGACGAGATCCTGGCCCGGCTCGGGTACGGGCAGGAGGCCATCCGCGACCTGCGGCGGGCGGGCGTGATCGCGTGAGACCTCCGGGCGCAGGACGACCGTAAAGGAGATGATCGTGAAGGCGGCCGTCTGCTACGAGTTCGGTCAGCCCCTGGTGGTCGAAGAGGTGCACCTCGATCCGCCGCAGCGGGGCGAGGTGAAGGTGCGCCTGGCGGCCACGGCGATCTGCCACAGCGACATCCACCTGATCAGGGGCGAGTGGGCCAGGGATCTCCCCGTGGTGGCGGGGCACGAGGCCGCGGGCGTGATCGAGGAGGCCGGCCAGGGCGTCACGCTGGCGGCGCCGGGCGATCCCGTCGTCGTCTCGCTCCTCCGCTCGTGCGGGCGATGCTTTTTCTGCACCGGTGGATCGCCGCACCTGTGCGAGACGCAGTTTCCGTACGATACGGAAGGACGCCTCCGGAACCTTCGCGGCGAACCGCTGCGGCACGGCCTTCGCACCGCGGCGTTCGCGGAGTGCGTGATCGTCCACGAATCGCAGGTCGTCCCAGTCCCCGCGGATCTGCCGCTGGACCGCGCCGCGCTCCTGGCCTGTGGGGTGATCACGGGGGTGGGCGCGGTCATCAACACGGCGAAGGTGGAGCCGAGCCAGAGCGTGGTCGTGATCGGGACTGGAGGAGTCGGTCTCAACGCGGTGCAGGGTGCGGCGCTGTCGGGCGCCTCCCCGATCATCGCCGTGGACGTGGCGGAGGCGAGGCTGGGCGCGGCCCGCGCCTTTGGCGCGACCCACGCGCTGAACGCGCGGCGCGAGGACCTGGCGGCGGCGGTGAAGGATCTGACGTGGGGCCGAGGCGCCGACTACGCCTTCGTGACCGTGGGCAATCCTGCGGCCGTGGAACAGAGCCTCAGGCTGGTGCGCACGGAGGGGACCGTGGTCATCGTGGGCATGCCCGCGGCGACGGCCACCGCGGCCCTGCCGGTGCGTCGGCTGGCCGTCCTGGGCCAGCGGATCGTGGGGAGCATGATGGGATCGACGCGCCTGCGGATCGACGTGCCCCGGCTCCTCGCCCTGTACCGGCAGGGACGCCTGAAGCTGGACGAGATGATCAGCGCCCGGTATCCCCTGGAGCGGATCAACGAGGCGATCGAGGCGACGGAGCGGGGGGAGGGGCTGCGCAACATGATCGTCTTTGCCACTCCGGACGAGGAGCGCGCGCCGGCGAGAGACGAAGGGTGGGTGCCCATGAGAGGGGTGCGACCATGACCCGGGACGGCGTGCGGTTCGGCATCGGCATGCCCCAGGTGTTTCCCGCGGGACGGGCGGATCCGGAGTTCATCGCCCGGTTTCTCGCAAGGGCGGAGGCGCTGGGGTATCACAGCGCCTGGGTGCAGGAGCAGATCATCGGCACGGTCCCCATCATGGAGCCGGTGACCCTGCTGGCCTTCGCCGCGGCGCACACGCGGCGCATGCTGCTGGGCACCGCGGTCCTCCTGACACCGATCCGGAACCCCGTGCAGCTCGCCAAGAGCCTGGCGACCGTGGACCACCTCAGCGGCGGCCGGCTGATCGCCGGTGTGGGTCTGGGAGCCGCCGGCATTCCGACGTACGCGGCCTTCGGCGTCCCCACCGAGCGGCGGGTGCGCCGTTTCGTCGAAGGGGTTCACGTCATGCGCAAGCTGTGGACCGAGGAGCAGGCCACGTTCCACGGCACGTTCTACCGGCTCGACGGCATCTCCATGGAGCCCAAGCCCGTGCAGAAACCGCACCCGCCCATCTGGATCGGCGCGCACCACCCATCGGCGGTGCGGCGGGCGATCCGGCTGGGCGACGGGTTTGTCGGCGCCGGCACCGCGTCCACCGCGCAGTTCAGAGACGAGGTGGGGGTGATCCGCCGCACGCTCGCCGAGGCCGGCCGCGATCCCGCCACCTTCCCACTCTCCAAGCGCGTCTACATCGCCGTGGACAGGGACCGGGGACAGGCGGAGCGCCGGCTCGTGGAGTGGTTCGCGGAGCGGTACCGGGGGCGCCACGATGCGCAGCGCGTGGCCGTCTATGGCAACGTGGACGACTGCGCCGCGGGCCTGCGCGAGGCCGCCGCCGCGGGCGCGAGCCTGCTCATCCTCAACCCGGTCTTCGACGAGATGGAACACCTGGAGGCGCTGGCAGAGGTGCAGCGCAGGCTGTAGGATGTCCGATCAGATGTGGCGGTAGCATACCGCGAGGGCAGGCGCGGAGCGTGAGGCGTGGCGGCGGCCGATGGCGTGGGGCTGAGTCTCCCCAATCGAGCACTCCTCTTCGGGGCCATCTCCATGGAGCAGATGCTGCAGATGGCCCAGATGGCCGACGCCTGTCCTCTCTTCGGGTCCGTGTGGGTGGGCGACAGCATCATCGCCAAGCCGCGGCCCGAGGCTGTCGTCCTGCTCTCCGCCATCGCCGCGACGACGCGGCGGGTGCGGCTCGGCCCCGCCTGCATGGCGAGCTTCAACCTCAGGCACCCGATCATCTTTGCCGCGGAGTGGGCCACGCTCGACGTGCTGTCGGGAGGACGCACCATCCTCGCCGCGTGCATCGGTGGCCCCACCGGACCGGGGAGCGGTGGCGGGGCCTACGACATCGAGCTGCGCGCCATGGGGTTCGAGTTCAAACAGCGCGTCGGCCGGATGGAGGAGGGGATCGCGATCCTCCGCCGGCTGTGGACCGAGGACCGGG
>JACQTN010000512.1 GCA_016210785.1 Armatimonadota bacterium | reverse complement strand
GAGTTGGATGGCAGGCGTCGTGACGGATCCCATCGCGGACATGCTCGCCCGCATCCGCAACGCCATGCAGGCGCGCAAGGACTGGGTGGAGATGCCCGCCAGCAAGATCAAGCGGGAGCTCGCCCGGGTGCTCAAAGAGGAAGGGTACATCCAGGACTTCCAGATGATCGACCGGGGCCCGCAGGGGGTCCTCCGCGTCCACCTGCGCCCGGGCCCGCGGCGCGAGCACCTGATCACCGGGCTGCGACGGGTGAGCCGGCCCGGGCTGCGCATCTACGCCAAGCACGCCGAGATCCCGCGGGTCCGCGGGGGGCTGGGCACGGTCATCCTCTCCACGTCGCGGGGCATCATGACCGACCGCCAGGCCCGGCAACTGGGCGTGGGCGGCGAGGTGCTGTGCTACATCTGGTAGGCGGTCAGGGAGGTAGCTGTCATGTCCCGTATCGGAAAGATGCCCGTGGCGGTCCCCGCCGGCGTCGACGTGAAGGTGGACGGGCCGGTGGTGATGGTGAAAGGGCCCCGGGGCGCGCTGGAGCGTCGCTTCCACCCGGACATGCGCATCGCCGTGGAGGACACGCAGGTGGTGGTGCGCCGGCCCACCGACCAGCGGCTGCATCGGGCGCTGCACGGGCTCACGCGCACGCTGGTGGCCAACATGGTGCACGGCGTGACCAAGGGCTACCAGGTGGAGATGGAGATCCAGGGCGTCGGCTACCGCGCCGCCAAGCAGGGGGCCAACCTGGTACTCCAGGTCGGCTACTCCCACCCGGTGGAAGTGGTGCCGCCCAAGGGCATCCAGTTTGAGGTGCCCGCGCCTACCCGCATCATCGTCTCCGGCATCGACAAGGAACTGGTGGGGCAGGTGGCCGCGCGGCTGCGCGCCGTGCGCCCGCCCGACTCGTACAAGGGCAAGGGCGTCCGGTACGTGGGTGAGCGGATCAAGCTGAAGCCGGGCAAGGCCGGTCGGGCCGTCAAGTAGGTCGAGTGCGCGAAAGCGAGTCTCTGCGGGCGGGTAGACCCGCACCGTACAAGGGGGCAGACGGTCATGGCAGAGGGGCGTGCGGGGGGCCGCCAGATGCGGCACCTCCGGCTGCGGAAGCGGGTCAGCGGCACAGCGGAGCGGCCGCGGCTGAACGTCTTTCGGAGTCTCACCCACATCTACGCGCAGGTGATCGACGACCGGGAGGGCCGGACCCTGGCCGCGGCCTCCACCCTGGACCCGGAGGTGCGGGAACGGGCGCGGGGGCTGAAGAAGACCGAGCGCGGCAAGATCGTGGGGGAGCTGATCGCGAAGCGGGCGCTGGCCAGGGGCGTGAAGCAGGTCGTCTTTGACCGGGCCGGCTACAAGTATCACGGCCGGGTCAAGGCGCTGGCCGACGCGGCGCGGGAAGCCGGGCTGGCATTCTAGTGCCGTTCCAACTATTCGTCTGCAATGCCGGCACGACGGGCCAGCAACGACTGCGCGCCATTCTCGCCATGAGCGACGCGGTTCAATGAGTTGGAACGGCACTACACAGGAGGCAGACAGGTGGCGAAACGGCTTGAGGGAAAGCGCGCGGATCCTTCCGCCATCAACCTCTCCTACGAGAAGACCATCTGGATCAACCGCGTCGCCAAGGTGACCAAGGGCGCGAAGCGCCTGAACTTCAGCACCCTGGTCGTGGTGGGCGATCAGATGGGGCACGTCGGCGTCGGCATGGGGAAGGCGGCGGAGGTGCCGGACGCCATCCGCAAGGCGATCGAGGACGCCAAGAAGAACCTGTTCGAGGTCGCCCTGGCCGGCTCCACCATTCCCCACGAGGCGCTGGGCGTCTTTGGGGCCGCCAAGGTCGTCCTCAAGCCGGCGACCCGCGGTACCGGCGTCATCGCCGGTGGCACCGTGCGCGCCGTGGTGGAGGCCGCGGGCATCCGCGACATTCTCACCAAGGCGTTGGGCTCGACGAATCCGGTCAACCTGGCGCGGTCGGCGCTGGACGGGCTGCTGCGGCTGCGCCGTCCGGAGGACGTGGCCCGCCGGCGGGGGAGGCCGGTCGAGGAGCTAGTCGGGAGGCGCCGGTCATGAGCGTGCTGAGACCAGACACCCTGCGGCCCGCGCGAGGGGCGCGGCACCGGCGCAAGCGCGTCGGCCGGGGCTACGGCTCCGGCCACGGCACCTACTCCACAAAGGGGCTGAAGGGACAGAAGTCCAGGTCGGGCGGGCCGCCGCGGCCCGGCTTCGAGGGCGGCCAGACCCCACTTTCCAAGCGACTCCCCTTCCAGCGGGGCACGCGGGCGGCCGGCACGAACATGACCGGCGGCGGCCCGCGGCCGGAGTGGAACGAGGTCAACATCGGACAGCTCGCGCAGTTCCCCGCGGGGGCGGAGGTCACCCCCGGCGTGCTGCGGGAGAAGGGGTTGATCGGTCGGGGCCCCGTGAAGGTCCTGGGGCAGGGGACGCTGGATCGGGCGCTGGTGGTGCGGGCCCAGGCGTTCAGCGAGAGCGCCCGTACCCGCATCGAGGCGGCGGGGGGGAAGGCCGAGGTGATCGCCCGTGCTGGCCGGACTCGTTAACGCGCTGCGCATTCCCGACCTGCGCCGCCGCGTGATCTTCACGGCGGTGATGCTGGTCGCCTACCGGCTGGGGTCGCACATCCCGGTGCCGGGCGTCAACGTGGCCGCCATGCAGCGGCTCTTCCAGCAGCAGGGCGGGAACATCTTCAACCTGCTGGACCTGTTTGTGGGCGGCGCCCTGGGGCGGGCGGCCATCTTCGCCCTGGGCGTCTTCCCCTACATCACCGCGTCCATCATCATGAGCCTTTTCCAAGTGGTCTTCCCGCAGTTGAAGGAGATGGCCACCGAGGAGGGCGAGGCGGGCCGCCGGCGCATCGGCATGTACACCCGCTACCTGACCATCGTGCTGGCGGTGATCCAGGCCGTCGGCCAGACCATGTTGATCCGCAACCTGAACGCGCTGCCGGACCCCCGGCCGCTGACCTTCGCCACCATCGTCATCACCTTCACGGCCGGCACCATGCTCCTCACCTGGATGGGCGAGGTCATGACCGAGTACGGGGTGGGGAACGGCGTGTCGCTCCTCATCTTCGGCGGTATCGTGGCCCGGCTGCCCGATCAGACGGCGCGCACCGTGGCCCTCATCGGCGTGGGCGAGGTGGCATGGTACCAGTTCGCCCTCGACCTGCTGGTGGTGCTGGCCAGCATCGTGGTCGTGGTGGCCGTCACCCAGGCGGTGCGCAAGGTCCCGGTGCAGTACGCCAAGCGCGTGGTGGGGCGCCGCGTCTACGGCGGCACCTCCACCCACCTGCCGCTGCGGGTGATCCACGCGGGCGTCATCCCCATCATCTTCGCCATCTCCGTGCTGCAGTTCCCGGGGACCATCGCCCAGTTCGTGAACGTGCCCTTCATCCAGCGCATCGGGCAGGAGATCCTGCCCGGGCGGCCCATGGGGGACCTGTTGTACTTCGTGCTCATCATCCTGTTCACGTACTTCTATACCGCGGTGAGCTTCGACCCCAACGACGTGGCCGACAACATCAAGAAGTACGGCGGGTTCATCCCGGGCATCCGGCCGGGCCGGCCCACCACGGAGTACCTGGCGAAAGTGGTGGACCGCCTGACGCTGGTGGGGGCGCTGGTCCTGGCGG
>JACQTN010000511.1 GCA_016210785.1 Armatimonadota bacterium | reverse complement strand
TGCGCGCGACGGGCGAGCAGAACATCTGGGACATTCACCGCGGGGTGCGCCACGAGCAGGGATGGGCGCCGCCACTGGAGATCCTGCTCCGTCTCTTCACGGACCTGGTCGACGCCGGGCTGGCACGGTGGCAGGAGCGATAACCTGTCCCCGGCGCAAGGCCGGCGCAGAACGCGCGGAGTGCGGGAACGCGCAGAGACGTGAGAACGCAGAGGGGCGCGGAAACGCACTGGGATGCAGAGAACGCACAGGGACGCGAGAACGCAGAGGGGTGCGGAAACGCAAGGGCGCGCAAGACCAGAGGGGAGGATAGGCCGATGAGTCGTATGCGGATGGCCGTGGTCGCCGTGCTGGCCGCCATGGTGATCGCCACACCCGCATACCAGCCGGCGAAGGCGGGGCCGGACGTCGTCGAGATGGTCCATGCCTGGTGGACCGAGCCGGTCAACATGAACCCGCTGGTGGCGTCGGAGGGGTTCGCGTATACCTTCAACATGCTCGTCTTCGACGGGCTGACCGAGCTGGACGAGGAGAACGTCGCGCAGCCCGCCCTCGCCGAGCGCTGGGTGATCTCCCCGGACGGCAAGCGCTACACGTTTTTCTTGAGGAAAGACGTCACCTGGCAGGACGGCCGTCCCTTCACGGCCGACGACGTCGTTTTCACAGTCTACTCGCACCTGAACCCCAAGGTCACCTCCAGCTTCTACCGCAGCTATGAGGCCCTGGAGGGATTCGACCGGCTGACGAACCGCGCCAATCCCGCCTCGCCCGACAGCCTGCCGGTCAAGCCGGTGGTCGCGCTGGACAAGCACACGGTCGTCTTCCGCCTGCGCTACCCGTACGCGCCGTTCCTGAGCATTCTGCAGACGTACCGCGGAGCGATCGCGCCCAGGCATCTGCTGGAAGGCAAGAACATCAATGACGCGGAGTTCAACAGGCAACCCGTCGGCACGGGCAGATTCCGCCTGGTGGAGTGGCGCCGCGGCGACCGCGCCGTCTTCGAGGCCAACCCGCGCTACTACCGCGGCAGGCCGCAGATCGACCGCCTCATCATCCGCGTCATCCCCGACCGGAACGTCGCGGTGGAGGAGTTGAAGAAGGGCACCGTCCACTTCGTCTACTCCGCCCCATTCGAAGCGCGGGCGGAGATGGAGCGGCATCCCGGGATCAAGAACATCTTCAAGCCCGCGCCCAACTGGGGCGGGATCATCCTGAACTTCCGCAACGAGATCTTCCAGGACCGGCGCGTGCGCCAGGCGCTGATGTACGCCATCGACAAGAACGCCATGATCCGGGTGGTCTTCCGGAACTACGCCTCCGTGGCGACCGGCCCCATCACGCCGGCGCACGGCTCGTGGGCCTTCAACTCCACCATCAAGCCGTACGACTTCAGCCGCGAGCGGGCGCGGGCGCTGCTGGCGGAAGCCGGGTGGCGGCCGGGCCCCGACGGCATCATGCAGAAGGGCGGCAAGCGACTCAGCTTCCTGCTGTCCGCGGCCAAGCGCGAGGACTACGAGAGCATGGTGACCTTCGTGCAGGAGCAGTGGCGGCGCGCGGGCATCGAGGCGAAGGCGGATCTCGCCAGCCAGATCGCCACCGCGGACAAGATGCGGCGCGGCAGCTTTGATGCGGTCTACACCGTGCCCAGCGGATGGCCGGACCCCGACGTGGAGACGACCAACTACCTCCACTCCAGGGGACCCGCCAACACGCAGGGCTACGCCAACCCGCGCGTGGACGAGCTACTCGAGCGCGGGCGGCGCCTGGTCACCGTCAAGGACCGCGGCCCGGTCTATCACGAACTGCAGAAGGTGCTCGCCGATGACGTGCCGTGGATCTGGCTCGTGTGGATCCCGTGGATGCATTCCTGGAGCGCGAAGTTCACGGGCTACACCGGCGGCCCCGCCTTCCCCGTGGGGAATTACTACTCCCTGCACCGCGTGAGGCCGGTGCGGTAGACCGACCGGGCCATACCGTGACCGGCGTGGGACGCTGAGCGATATGGGACACACGGAGCACGCCCGAGCCGTGCCCTACGGGCCGGCATGCACGGCAGCGCACGACGCGCGGCACAAACCCGGCAAGCCGGGAACAGCGATCGCCGCACGCCTCGAGCAGGCCGCGTCCCTGGTGCGGCAGGGCGACCTGGCAGCCGCGGTCTTCACGAACCCGGTCAGCGTCCGGTATCTGAGTGGGTTCTATGCCTCCGCATACTCGCGGCTCATCGCGGTGATTGCGAGCCGCGAAGGGCAGTCAGTCCTCGCCATCCCCGAACTGGAGCGTCCCATCGCGGAGCGCTACGGCGCGGCCGGCGCCGTCCGGTCCTATCGGGACCGCGCGCCTGCCGGCGCCGATGCCGCGGCGGCGGCGCCAACGCCCGCGGCAGCATGTGCGGAGGCCATCGAGAGCCTGGGTCTCCGTGGCCAGCGGCTCGGCTTCGAGCTCGGCAGCATCTCGTATGCCGATCTGGAGCGCATCAGGCAGGCGGTCGCTCCGCGAGAGGTGGTGGACGTCTCTTCGTGGATCCCGCGGATGCGAGCGATCAAGAGCCCCGCGGAGATCGCGCTAATCGAAACGGCGGCGCGGGTGGTGGGCGCCGCGCGGGAGCGGGTGATCGCCGCGACCCGCCGGGGCACGACGGAGATCGAGATCGTGAGAACCGGGCTGGACGCGGGCTGGGCGGCCGCGGCCACCGAGCCCGATCATGTCTTCACCTTCTTCGGCAACACGGTGTCGGGACCGCGGAGCGACGCCGGCGGAGGCCACGACCTGGCGCGCGCCCGCGCGATCCAGGACGGCGACCTGGTCTTCTACGCGTGGGGCGCCAGCTGCGACGGCTACTGGGCGATGGCCGGACGCACGGTGTACGTGGGTGGGACGCCGCCGGCGGAGGTGCAGGAGGCCTTTCGCGTCGCCCGGGAATCGACACACCGCGCCCTGGATGCGCTGCGGTCCGGACGCAGGGCGGGGGAGGTGGCCGTGGCGGCGGACGCTGTCATCGACGGCTCCCCGTTCCGCGACATGTGCCCCGGCACGGTGGGGGCGGGGATGGGGATGTCGATGAGCGAACCGCCCGGGCTGGCCCCCGGCGTGGAGACTCCCATCACGCCGGGGATGGTGTTACGCGTCGGGCACGAGATCTATCTCTACGGCCGGGGTACCGTCACCTGCAAGTGCCTGGTACGCGTGGGAGAGGACGGCGATCTCGTGTTCCTGATCGAACCCGCCCAGGCGCTCATCTGCGTGTAGACGGCACTCATCTCAGTGTGGATTGGAGGCCTGCCGTGCGGCCGTCCTTTACGGAGCGACGTTCCCGGCTTCAGACGCTGCTGAGATCGCGCGACCTGCCCGGCGCGCTCCTCACCGACTCCAGCACGATCACGTACCTGTTCGGCGTCATGTCGATCATCCATACACCGGCGCATCCGCCGAACATCGTGGCCGTCGTCCCCGCGCGCGGAGATCTGCTGCTGCTCGTCCCCGAGAGCGAGCAGACGCTGGCGGGCCGGCTGCCCGAGCCGCCAGAAGTCGCGGTCTTCCGCAACCCCGGGGAGCGCGCGCGCCTCATCGTGGACGCCGTGCGCGGCCGGTGTGGTGGTTCGACGCTCGGGATCGAGAAGCACCGGATGCCGGTCACATTCTGGGAAGGCCTGACGGCCTCGCTCGCGTCGGGACCGCAACTCGTCGACGTATCCAGCCCCGTCGAGATCCTGCGTGCGCGGAAGGACCCGTGGGAAGTCGCGCAGATCGAGAAAGCGGCACGCGTGGCCCGTCACGCGTTTGATGTTGCGGCCGGACAACTGAATGGCTCCGGCGCACGCGATGCCGGGGATGACGCCGCCCAAGCGGAGCACAGCAAAGGCTCTCCCGGGCAAAGCGTGACCCCCACCGGGCATGGCCCCGGCGCGGGCACCGAACTGGCCATCAAATCCCACATGGAACACCAGGCGGGGATGCGGGCCGCGGCGACGTGCTCCGGGGACATCGTGGCGGTCCACTGCAACGTGCTGTGCCGGCCCGACCTGGACGCGCTGCACGGGCTGGCCCAGGCGACACCCATCCCCGAGCACGGCGTCGGATATGTCCTGTCGACAATCCGGGTGGCCGGCTACTGGGCGGACGTGGCGGGGACCGTGTTTCGCGGCCGGGTCGCGGACGATCCGCGTCAGGCGCTGGAGGTGGCGGCGCAGGCGCAGCGGCGCGCCATGGAGGCGGTCGCGCCGGGCGTCATGCTGAAGGACGTCGTGGCGCGCATGGATGCCGCGGTCGGGGCCAGCCCCTTTGCCGGGATGCGCCGCTTCAGCGCCGTCCGCGGGCTTGGGCTGGAGAAGTCGGAGTACCCACGCGAGACCGACGGCGCCGCAGAGCTAAACTCGGGCCACGTCTTCTGCCTGCAGTGCTACATCGTGGGGGCGGGATACGCGGTGGGACAGTCCGACACGGTACTGGTGACGGAGAGCGGATACCGGTGCCTGACGACGCGGCGAGACTGACGGCACCGGCACGCGCGGTCACGAGCGACGGCCTGATTCCCCGGCGTGCGCCCGGTCCTGCCGGCGCGCGCCGCGGCCCCCTCCGCTGTACCGCCTCGTGACCGCCTACGTCGCACGGCGCATCCTCGCGATCTTCCCCATGATCCTGGGGATCAGCCTGCTCCTGTTCCTGCTGATGAACGTGGCGCCCGGTGGCCCGGAGCTGATGATGCTGGGGGGCCTGGGCGGCGAAGGCTTCTTCAGCGCGGACGTGGCGGCGAAGATCAAGCAGGACCTGGGACTGGACGCGCCGCTCCACGTGCAGTACGTCCGGTGGTTCGGCTCGGCGCTGCGGGGCGACCTCGGCCGGTCCTTCTTCAAGAAGGTGCCGGTGCTCGCGCTGATCGGCGAAAAGCTGGGACCCACGCTCGCCCTCACCGGATCCGCGCTGGTGCTCGCAATCCTGTTGTCGGTGCCGCTCGGGATCGTGTCCGCGGTTCGGCAGTACTCCACATTCGACCACCTGACCACGACGATGGCGTTCCTGGGGATCTCGATCCCCAACTTCTGGCTGGGCATCCTCCTCATCTTGCTGCTGGCGGTCCGATTCGACCTGTTTCCCATCAGTGGCATCGCGCCGTACGGGAACGACACGCTGGTCACGCGCCTCCACCATCTGGTGCTGCCCGTGCTCACGCTGACCGCGCCCAAGATCGCCGTGTTCACGCGGTTCATGCGGTCGAGCATGCTGGAGGTCCTGGCGCAGGACTACATCCGCACCGCGCGGGCGAAGGGCGTGCTCGAGCGCGCGGTGATCTACCGGCACGCCCTCAAGAACGCGCTCATTCCCGTGATCACCGTCGTGGGCCTCAACCTGCCGGCGCTGATCGGCGGCGCCGCGGTCATCGAGAGCGTCTTCGCGTACCCGGGGATCGGTCACCTGGCGGTCGAGTCCACGCGTCTGAAGGACTACCCCGTGATCATGGGGATCTCGATGCTGGTGGCGATGGTCGTCATCCTCGGCAACCTGCTGGTCGACCTGCTGTACGCGACGATCGATCCGCGGATCAAGTATGGCTGAGTCCGTCGTCACCACGCGAAGTGCCCTCGCCCTGCCCACCGTGCGAGGCCGCGCGCTGCGCGTATTCCTCAAGCACCGGCTGGCGGTCTTTGGTCTGGTCGTGATGGCGATCGTGGCCAGCACCGCGGTCGCGGCGCCGTGGCTGGAGCCGTATCCGTACTTCGAGCAGAACTATGACGTTGTCCTGAAGCCGCCGGGCCGGGACCACCTGCTGGGGACGGACAACCTGGGTCGGGACACCCTCTCCCGGATGATCCGCGGCGCGCGAACTTCACTCGGCGTGGCGTCGGCCGGCGGGGGCATGGCGATTGGCATCGGTGTCATGGTAGGTTCGGTGGCGGCGCTCTGGGGTGGGTGGTACGACTACTTTCTGATGCGGGCCACCGACATCCTCATGTCGATCCCCACGATCTTCCTCGCGCTGCTGACCATCGCGATCTTTGGCCAAGGCATCTCGAACCTGATCTGGGTGCTGGCGCTGGTCTTCTGGCCGGGCACCGCCCGCATCGTGCGCGCGCAGTGCCTGGCGATCCGCAACATGGAGTTCGTCATGGCGACCGAGAGCGTGGGGAGCACGCGGTGGCGGATCCTCCACCGGCACCTCCTGCCGAACGCCACGGCGGTGATCATTGTCCAGGCCACGATCTTCGTGGCCCAAGCCGTGCTGATCGAGACATCGCTCAGTTACCTGGGGGTGGGCGCGCAGCCGCCGCTGCCAAGCTGGGGGAACATGCTCAATGAAGGCCAGCGGTACATCCGGGAAACGTGGTGGCTGGTTATCTTTCCCGGTGCGGCCATATTCCTGACGGTGTTTGCGCTCAACATGCTGGGCGACGGTCTCAGGGACGCGCTCGACCCACGATCTCAGCATAGGCTCTAGAACCCCCCGCTCCGCCCGGCGGCTGCTCATTAGAATGCATCCGGTAGATGAGCCTTCAGGGTAGACAGATCGTACAGTAGTCTCGTCCGATTATCGGGTCTCCGATTGAGAAAGAGATTGCTCGGATGGTACGTGTGCAGGATCGGTACTTCGACCATTGCTGCGATCGCCGCGTGCGCTGACTGTGCCTTCTTGCCAACGAGCATGACCATCTTGAGACGTTCAAGCAGGCGGAGTAGCGGGGACAAGTAGAGAAGGCCCTCTTGCACGTCGGCCGCTTGAGCCGCTCGAATTCTTACGCCCGTGCCAAGATACCACGGCACAATATTCCACAGCACCGTTTCTCCTCTTGGCAGTCCCAGTTGCGAAAGAATCCAACACCAGTTGCGCGCTGTCAGATCGGGGTTGTTCCGCGATACGAAGCCTGTCTCCACCGCCCGTTGGCTGGGTGCCTCGAAACAGTCGCGCTCGGCACGCCGGCCAGCATGAACGGGTAATAATCGCTGAAGGGATGGACCGGGTAATCGCCCACCGGCACCGGCTGCTTCATGTCGCGAAGGGCCGCGTCCAGCGGCTCCTACATCTGGGACATCCCTGCAGCAGGACCACCTTCTCGGCGTCCACGCCGAGCCCATCCAGGTTCAGCATGAAGGCGAATGACTCGAGCTCGGCGAGACGAACATCTCGCCGGCGAGCGCGCGAGCCGCGGCCCGGAATTCGGGGTCGTCGAGAAATGGACCGGGGCTCACAGGTGACGCCCGCCCTTGATCCCAAACGTGTCATACAGCGCGTCACCGAGCAGGCTGAAAACCACCACGGTCACGAAC
>JACQTN010000499.1 GCA_016210785.1 Armatimonadota bacterium | reverse complement strand
GGCCTTGATGCCCAGCCTGGCGATCTTCTGCGAGGCGAGACCGCCGGAGTTGGTCTCCTTGATCCCTCCCGTGAGGGGGCTCTTGCCGCCGATGGAGATGCGGCCCGAAGTGGGCGCCGCGGTGCCGCTGACGATGCCGGGAGCGAACACCAGCGTGTTGGCGGGACCAAGCGGATGGCAGGTGGGCGGGACTTCGCGGGAGGTGACCATAGAGGTGAGCCCGCGCCCGCCCCACTTCTGGTAGAACTCCGGCACATCCTCGTAGGTGGCCGTGAGGCCGGCCATGTTGACGCGCAACAGCCTGGCCATGCTCGTATCTCCTTTCTCGACCCTGCTGTCACAACCAATGTACGGTCCGATCACACGGAGCCTACATCGGGCGCCTGACCGATCTTGCGGGAAGGACCGCAGCGTGACGGTTCACCGCGATTGCCCCCCGCGGTCTTTCGCCGCGGGGGCAGGCGGATCTTCGCGGACCTGACCGTGCTGGGCCGTGTGCTGCGCGGCGCCACCCCTAACGGGTGGCGCCGCGCGTGGGAGCGGTCCGCGGCGTCCGCTCAGTGTTCGGCCAGTTGTTCGAGGGGAGGCTTCAGGTCCGGCGGCAGCGGCGACACGTAGGGCTTGCCGGCGGTATCCTTGAGGAATGCCTCCCGGGCCTGGGCCAGCACCTCGGGCTTGGTAAACAGCTCACAGGCTGTGGCGGCCAGGCCCCGGGCGGCCACCAGCATGCTCCTCTGCCCGATACCCGTGCCGGCCGCGGCCGCCACCTGCCAGGAGTGCGACGCCGTTCCAATAACGTAGGTTGCTGTGGTGATCTGTCCGGTGGCCGTGATCCAGCTGACGTCGCCCACGTCGGTGGATCCCGGAAGGATCTTTCCCGCGTCGAAGATGTCGGCCACGTCCTGGTGCAGGGTGAGGTCCCAGGTCTCTTTGGGCGCACTCATGCCCCGCATGACCGTTTCCTTCTGGCCGGGCGCGAAGGACTCCTCGATCTGGCGCGCAAATGCCTTTTCCTCTTCCGTGAACTTCGGCGGACCGACGCGCTTCAGGCTGTCGACCATGAGCTGCGAGACGACCGGGTTGGCCAGGAAGTCGTAGCAGCCGACCTGGAAGTTGACCTCCAGGCGGGCGCCCGTCATCAGCGCGGCCCCCTCCGCGATCTTGAGCACCCGGGCATAGATCTCGTCCACCTGCGTACGCCGGGGTGCCCGCACGTAGTACCAGACCTCGGCCACCGGCGGCACCACGTTAGGCTCGCCGCCGCCCCTGGTGATCACATAGTGAATGCGGGCGTCCGGGATGACGTGTTCCCGAAGGAAGTTGACGCCGATGTTCATCAACTCCACGGCGTCCAGGGCGCTGATGCCCATGTGGGGCTGGGCCGCGGCGTGGGCCGCCTGGCCATGGAAGACGAACCGCACCGAATTCATGGCCAGGCTCTGAGACATCCACACCGAGTTCAGGTGCATGGGGTGCCAGGTCAGGGCGGCATCCAGGTCGTTGAACACCCCCTCCCGGGCCATGAACACCTTGCCGACCAGGGTTTCCTCGGCCGGACAGCCGTAGTACCGTACGGTGCCGACCAGACCCGTGGCCTCCATTTCCTTCCTGATCGCCACCGCCGCGCCCAGGGCGGCCGTGCCCAAGAGGTTGTGCCCGCAGCCGTGGCCGGGCGCGCCTTCCTTCACAGGGTCCCGGACCGGGACCCGCTTCTGGCTGAGCCCCGGCAACGCGTCGAACTCGCCCAGGAAACCGATGATGGGCTTGCCCTGGCCGTACGAGGCGACGAACGCCGTCGGCATCCCGCCCACGCCGGTCGTGACGGTGAACCCCTCCTCCTCCAGGAACTTGATCTGGGCCGCCGAGGACTTGTGCTCCCTGAGCCCCACCTCGGCGTATTCCCAGATGGTGTCTGCGAGCCGGATGAGTGCCTCCGAGTGCTGGTCAATCCACGTCAGAGCAGTTTCCAACGCCGTTCACTCCTTTCGCACGGATCCGCACTACGCCTTGTGTTTCACCGCGGGCAGCCAGATGCCGCGGTTGTAGAGGAGCACCGCCAGGATGGCCATGACGAACACCACGACGGGAATGTGGCTCCACCCCGGCAGGCCCGAGTAGACCACCACGGCGATGGCCACCAGCAGGGTCACCACACCATACCTCCAGTGTCTGATGGCGAACTGCATGTAGATGGCGCCGAAGATCGCGGGCAACAGGAAATCGAAGGCGGCGACAATCGGCCTGGGCAGGGCCTTGAGCACCAGGGTGACCACCACGGCACCCAGGAGGGCCGAGATGGTCAGGACCACCTGGCTGGCCACGATGGCGATGTTGGAGATGATCTCGCCCTCGTGGGAACCCTCCCGCACCCCGGCCACCTCCTGGGCCACGGCCGACACCGGGATGCGGAAGTTGGAGATGTTGCCGGCCAGGAAGCTGATGTAGGTGCCGGCCACACCCAGGATGACGAAGTACGAGATGGGCTCGATGATCCAGAACGGGCCGGAGAACCCCATCATGGACGCCCAACCCTTGGCCACGGTCCCCCAGTCCACCGGGATCTTGTAGAACACCATCACGTACACCGGTGGCAGAAAGAAGATGACGGAGTGAATCAGGTTGGTCCAGAGGCCGATCCGGTGGGCCTTGGGCGTGTACTCCCCGACCATGATCCGATCCTTTTCCGCCTCGCTGAGGGGGCTGACGCCAGTGAGCCGCTCCTCCTTCTTTTCCGGCTCGCCAACGGGGCTGACGTCTGGAAGCCTCATCGTTGCCATGACCCATCGTCTCCTTCCCCGTGATCACCCGCCCGCCGTCAGGTGGTGGCGAGGCGCACCACCTGGCCCACGATCATGCCGGCGATCACGGCCGCCAGCACGAAGTACTCCTTGAGCGTGGGTTTGTTGATCCTGTCGCACCAGAGGATCCAGCCCAGCGCCACCGCCATGCCGGTGAGGCTCGCGGACATGTTGGGCCACTGGCCCTTGAGCAGGAGCGGCCTGATGCTGTCGGAGGTCACCATGCGGGAGAAGGCGCCCAGCGTGATGACGATGACGACCACCTGCAGGCGGAGAGGGTCTCCACCGCCGAACCACTCCTTCATCTTGGGCAGCCAGCGGGTGAAGAGGCCGGTGAGCAGCACCCACCCAACCGAGCCCAGGGCGGCCACCCAGAACATGACGGGGAGTGCCTGGACTGTCATGCCCTCGCGGGTCATGGGCACCCCCGCCGTCTCGGCGCCCACGCGGAGCGCGATCAGCTCGTACATGATGGAGCCCACGCCGGCCGACTCCCGGGCGAAAGCATAGGCGCCGCCCAGGGTGATGACCAGCAGGCTCATGCCGACGAACGAACCCAGCGCGGGACCGATGGAGGTAATGAACGAGGCCTTGATCGCCTCGTCCATGGCTTCGCTGCGGATCTTCAGCCGGGCACCCACGGTGCGGGCGTGGCGGTAGAAGAGGAAGGACTGGATGAGCCCGCTGAGGGCAAACACAAAGCCGATCAGCCACATGCCAGGGCTGGTGGCGATCCTCAGCCACTCGGGCTCCATGCCTGACCACCTCCCTTGGCGAGCAGACTATGGGGGGATCGTTTGGAGAGGTCGTGACACTGCCGAGGAATGATCGTGGAAAGTCTCGACTTCAGTGTACGCGCGGTTTTACGCGGGCACTATCGGGCGATGACCCGAGCCACGTTCGCGCCAGCGCAACCCCCCTGCCCCGGCAGTGCATGCGGTTTCTCCGGTCCCAGCCGGCGACTGGCCGGGCCCCCGGCCATCACCTGCGCCGTGCATCTGATCAGGCCCCTGGGAATAGTCTCCCGAACGCCCGGCGAGCCTCGTAGCGCAGATGACACGCGTCGGCGTGGGCTTCCTCGTGAGGAATCGCATTGCCGCGCCCTACTTCACGCCTACCGTAGCGATGTTCGTCGGCGTGGCGGGAGGGCTGAAGGACGTCTCGCCGGGGGACGTGGTTGCCGCCACAAAGGTCTACGGCTACGCGTCCGGCAAGGCCAGGACGTCCGTTTGAATCACGGCCGGAAGTGTTCGCGTGGAGCTACCCGCTGGAGCAGTGGGCGCGGGCTGAGGCGAGACGAGGAGAATGGTTGAGGCGGATTGTGGGACCGGTAGCTGCGCCGGCCCCGCGCGTCTTTGTCGGACCCGTCGCCGCGGGCGAGAAGGTCGTGATGCGCATCACGGTCGTGCCGTCCCGCCAAACCCCAGCCTGGTCGAAACTTCGCGCTGGCGCTGGTCAAGGGTGAGGAAATCCAGACCCTTGGCGTCAGGAGCCAGGAACAAAGCGTGCGCGAGATGCCACATGTCGGCGCCCTTCAAGTAGCCGGCGGCGGCTATCCGTTTGAATTCCGGAGTGAGCGGGCGGTCGGGATACACCCAGGTCATCCAGGAGATGAGGACTTCCGCGCGGTCGTCCACCTTCTCACGCAGCAGCGCCGCCCGCAGCTCAGCCTCAAGGAGGTTGGAGGCGAGAAGGCGATCGTACCCCTCCAGCCGTCGCGCGAGACGCCGCGCCCCCGGTTCGCCAAACGCAATCGCCACAAGACAGGAGGTGTCAACATAGGCAAGTTTCACTCTCGAGACTCCAGGAATCGGGTAAGGGCTCCGGGCTTCCTGGCCAGGGGCTCGAGGCGGCCGGCGGGGGAGCCGGCCCGGCTCACCACACCCTCCTCCTCGAGGCGCTCTAGGCGATCCGCCAGGTCCCGGCCACGCGGGTGCAGCGGGAGGATCTCGGCCACCTCCCGCCCTCGATAGGAAATGACGACGCGTTGCCCGGCCCGCACCTTGCGGATGACCTCGCCGAACCGGGCCTTGGCCTCATAGGCAGAATACGTCTGCGGCATCGCTCCGTCGCCCTCTCAGTTAAAGACTAGTCTGACCAGTCTATTTTGTCAAGGACCGTACATTTGATCAGGCCCCAGGAATTTCGGGAATCGTGTCCTGAGCGCGCGCCGGGCCTCATAGCACAGGTGACACGCGTCGGCGCAAGCGTCTTCGTGAGGAAGCGCATAGTGGCGTACCAGCTCCGCGGGACCGCCCTCGACCAGCGGCCCCGTGATGGGGTGTGCTTCGGGGCGGTACGCGGCGCAGATGGCACGGAGCGAGGTGCGGAAGAGGTTCCCCAGGCAGATGCCCTGGCAGATGTGTACGTTCCCCCACGGGTCGACATGCACGCGCCCCGGCTCGCGCAGGTTCTCATGGGGACACGCGGTGAACCCGGTCCAGTGCCGGTGAGAGACACGCCCCGCCAGCCTTTCCGCGGCCCGCCCGCGGTACATGACGGCGGAATCTCCCGGGGGAAGCTGACCGACGGCCGGCGTGGCAGCGGCCGCCTCGGGCTGCGCGATGCTGATGATCCCCAGGGGAATCCCCAGCGCCTCCGCGGCCGCGGTGGCATTGGTCACCTGCTCGCTGATCTGCTCGCCCCCGTGATACAGGTCGCTGCTGACCGAGAGGTCCTGGAGCAACCCGACGAATGGTCTCAGCCATTCGAGGGCATCCTCCACATCGGTGGCCCAGTAGCCGTTGGTGACCACACCCACCCGGAAGCCGAGGCCCGCCGCCTCCTGTACGCCTTTGACCAGGACGGGGTAATAGAGGAAGGGTTCCCCACCCTCGAAGTAGACCCACTCGATGGTGCCCATGTCTTGCGCCTGTGCCAGGATCCGCGTGATGGACCGCCCGGTCATGGTGCCGGTCTGCCACGGGCTGCCCCAGACGAAGCAGTGGTCGCATTCGAGGTTGCACTGGTAGGTCAGGAGCAGGTGCAGGCCCGACAGCGTCATCACGATCCCCCCTTGCGCGGGCCTCACCGCGCGCATTCCCTACCGGAGACGGGGCGACCGCCGGACGCAGCGCGCGCTGCCGGCGGTCGCCTCTCGCTGCCGTGATTGCCAGACGTCCGCTCAGGCCACGGCCCGCAGGGCCGCCCGCCGGGAGATAGTCTGCGCGTCCACCACCGC
>JACQTN010000497.1 GCA_016210785.1 Armatimonadota bacterium | reverse complement strand
TCCCGGGACAGCAGGTACTCGTGCTCCTCCCAGGAGCGGTCGGGATGGCAGAACGAGAACATCTCCACCTTCTCGAACTGGTGGACGCGGTAGATGCCCCGCACGTCCTTCCCCCAACTCCCGGCCTCCCGGCGGAAGCACCAGGAGAGCCCGGCCAGCCGGATGGGGAGCTGTGTCTCCTCCAGCACCTCGTCCTTGAACATCCCCAGCATGGCATGCTCGGAGGTGCCGATCAGGCCCAGGTCCTCGTCCACGATGCGATAGACCTGCTGGTCGTCGATGCGGTCGCCGCCCATGGCGCCCAGGATCACCTCGGTGCGGATCAGCATGGGGGTGGTGACCAGCGTGAACCCTTCCCGGCGCAGGAGGTCCAGGCTGAAGCGGGTCAGCGCCTGCTCCAGCAGCACACCGGCGCCGCGCAGGAAGTAGAAGCGCGAGCCGCTGACCTTCGCCCCGCGCTCCAGGTCGAAGATGCCCAGCCGCCGGCCCAGGTCCACGTGGTCCAGCGGCGGGAAGTCAAACTTCGGCGGGGCGCCCCACGTGCGGAGCGTGACGTTGTCGCGCTCGTCGCGCCCGGGGGGCACGCTCTCGTGGGGTGGGTTGGGGACCAGGAGGAGTAGCGTCTCCAGGGCGCGCTCGATGGCGGCCAGGTCGGCTTCCAGGCCCTTCAAGCGGCTGGAAAGATCGCGCAGCTCGGCGGTGCGCCGCTCGCGCTCCTCTCCCTGCAGGCGGGGGACCTCTTTCGACGCGCGGTTCTGCTCCGCGCGGAGGGTTTCCACCTGCTGCAGCGCGGTGCGCCGCTCCAGGTCCTTCTCCAAAATGCGGTCCACCAGCGCCGGGTCGCCCTGCTTCTTCAGGATGCCGGCGCGGACTAGGTCCGGGTTGTCGCGGATGAGTTTAAGGTCAATCATGCTTGTAAGGATGGGTGGAGTGTCTTTGCACCACTCCACCCTTCTTCAAGTGTCCGACGCGGGGAGGGTCTTCCCCTCCCCACCACCGGCACGTTCGACTCGGTGCAAGGTGTTCCGTTCTGCCGCGCTCACCATACTCACGGCGCACCCGCGACGGTGCGGAATCCGAGATACGAGTGATGCTCGGGCTCGGCCAGGCCGGTCCTGCGCATGACCTTTCCGAGACGAGTCCCGGGTCCAACATAGCACACAAGGCGGGCCGGTGTCGATTGAGTGAGACACGGTCATCTCCTGGATCAGCGGGTCCGGCGTGCGCCCACGGAGACCGCCACGAACAGCAGGATGGAGCACACCACGATGGCGCCGCCCGCGGCGATGTCGAGATAGAAGGACGCCACGATGCCCGCCAGCACGGCCACCAGCGAGCAGATCACCGCGGCGACCAGGGTGCGGCGGAAGCTGCCGCCCAGGCGCAGGGCGGTCACCGTGGGGATGACGATGAGGCCACTGGTGAGCAGGATGCCCACGATGCGCATGGCCACCACCACGGTGACCGCCACCAGGATGGTGAAGAGCAGGTTGATGGCGTCCACGGGAATGCCCTGGACCCGCGCGCCCTCTTCATCAAAGGTGATGGCGAAGAGCTCCTTGTAGAACAGGGCCACCGCGGCCAGCACGATCAGGCCCAGGGTCAGGATCACCCACAGGTCGCGGGGCTGCACCGTGGTGAGGGCGCCGAACAGGTAGGCGAAGAGGTCCGCGTTCAAGCCACGCCCCAGGCTCACCAGCACCACGGCCACGGCCAGCCCGCCCGAGAGGAAGATGGCCAGCGCGGCCTCGCCGAACAGCCGGCCGGAGGTCCGCAGGCGCTCGATGCCCACCGCGGCCAGCAGCGTGACGGCCAGCGCCCCCACCACCGGGTAGGTGCCTAGAAGCAGCCCGACCGCCACGCCGGACAGCGCCACGTGGGACAGCGTATCCGCGATGAGGCTCAGGCGCCGCAGGACCAGGAAGACGCCGATGGTCGGCGCGATGGTGCCCATCATCACGCCGGCCAGCAGGGCGCGCTGCATGAAGCCGTACTGGAGGATCTCTGGCATCGCCGTCCGCGCGGGTCAGTGGTGGTGCGCCACCATCCAACTCGCCGCCCGGTAGAGCTGTTCCAGGGCGCCCGACCGCATCGCCTCCTCCGGATCGCCGTGGAAGACGAGCCGGCGGTTGAGGCAGGCGAGCCGGGTGACCTCCCGCGCGATCACGCCGATGTCGTGGGAGACCAGGATGAGCGTGGTGCCCATCTCCCGGTTCAGGTAACGCAGCATGCTGTAGAACTGTTCCTGCGCATCCAGGTCCACGCCGACGGTGGGCTCGTCTAGCGCCAGCAGGTCCGGCGAACTGGCCAGCGCCCGGGCGATGAAGATGCGCTGCTGCTGGCCGCTGGAGAGTTGCCCGATCAGGCGGCGGCGATAGGCCGTCATCCCCACGGTTTCCAGCGCCCGCTCCGCGGCGGCCCGGTCCTCGGCCCCAAAGCGCCGTGCTATCCCGGCCCGCCCGCACCGCCCGCTCATTACCACCTCGAAGACCTCGGCGGGGAAGCGCGACTCGAACACCACGGCCTTCTGCGGCACGTAGCCGACCCGGTGCCAGTCGCGAAACGCCCGCACGTCGGTGCCGAAGAGGCGCGCGTGACCGCACGCCGGCCGCGCCAGTCCCAGCAGCACGCGCAGGAGCGTCGTCTTCCCCGACCCGTTGGGGCCGATGATGCCGAGGAAGTCGCCGCGCCGGACCACGAGGTCCACGTGGTCCAGCACGGGCTCGCCGCCGTAGTCGAAGCAGACGTGCTCGAGTTCGGCGACGGGAGGTGCGTCCAACGGTGGCACAAGGCGCATCGCGCTCACCCACTCAGCGGGCACGTTCAACTCCGTGCAAGGTGTACCTCAGCAGCTCACCGACAGTCCAGCCCCCGGGCGAGATGGCGGAGGTTTTCATCCATCACCGTGAAGTAGTTCCTGCCTCGCCGCAGTTCGCCGGCGGACAACCCTTCGATGGGGTTCAGCACCAGCGTCTGCGCGCCCACCTCCCGCGCGATGGTCTCCGCGACGCGCGGGCTGACCAGCGTTTCGTAGTAGATCACACGGATGCCGCGCTTTCGAGCCTCCCGGACCACTTCCCTGATCCTGGCCGGCGTGGGCTCCGCCTCGGGCGACAGGTCGCTGATGGCGATCATCTCCAGACCGTACCGCCGCGCCAGGTACCCGAACGCGGCGTGTGACGTGATGAACGCCTTGATCC
>JACQTN010000516.1 GCA_016210785.1 Armatimonadota bacterium | reverse complement strand
GACCAGTTTGGTCGAGGGCAAGGTATAGACGAGCGTGCGGCTGGAGTCCGCGGTGTCCATACACCAGAGGACCTCCGTCACGCTGCTCTCCGACACTCCGACTTGTCGAGGCTTGCGGTAGACCTTCACCGTGCTCTGATCCTCCATCATCAGCCGCAGGAACGGGCGCTGCTGATGCAGGGGCGCGTCGGACGCGCCGAATCCATACGGCAGCCCCCGCAGGCGTCGACGGCGCCTCGCCCATAGGGCGGGTGAACGCTGGGCCAGCAGATCAACCGCCTCGTCCATGGAGTGGCTGCTGACGTGTGCCCACGGGTCAATCATCGGTGCGCGGCTCCTGAGAGGTGGTTTCCGTCAGGTAGTGCTCGACCGAGCCGTACAGCCGCGGCCAAAGCTGGGCGCGGTCTGCCTCTGTTAGGGACTCCCAAACGTCCTGGAGGGTAGGGCCGGATCGCCGGGGGCCTGGCATGACAGACGGGGGAGCGGTGAGAAATCCACCCGCCTTCACCAGCGCGATAATATCGTCCACGGCATCCCGCCAGACGCGCTGCACCACGGGCAGGGACTCCCTGCTGAAGTCACGGGCCTCCAGGTCATCGAAGGACTTGGCCAGCACCGCGTCCAGCCGGCGGCGGAGAACTAGCGTCTGGTGATGGTTTGTCGCCTCGGAGAGGGCGTCAACGTGCGCCTGGAAGAAGGCCTGGCGAGCCCAGCGGGCCACGGTGGTGCGGTGCACGTGGGCCTGGCGCGCGGCCTTCTGATACGAGGCACCCTGCGCGAGGGCCGCAGCGGCAGCCCGCATCGCCTCGGTCAGGACCATCATTGAGCGGTTGCGCGGTGCGCGACGTGGCATAATCCCATGACCTCCCAATGGCAGTTCTTGGTACTACGTCTGGTGTCGCAAGTACCTGGTGCAGATGCCGGTATCATCGCCGACCCCCGCTCGCTGGTCCGCGTGACCGGAGCCTATGGTGCCTCCTTGGTCGGTCCGCGGGCCCCGCCGTCTCGTCGCTGAACGACAACGGCCGCGCCCGCTGAGGAAACCCCCCTCAGTGAACGCGGCCTTGGCCCAACCGGCCCTGCACCCTTGCGTTCCGCTATTCAGTTCACGCTGCTACATTATAGTACGTTATGTGCCCGCCTGGTATTCCTGTCCACGCCAGCAGGTTCCAAACCGCGACATAGCGACTCCTGCTGATTTCCAATAATTGTTTGATTCTATGAATATTTGATGGCCAACTGCACGCTTCTGCGACACGAGTGCGCATGTCGCACGAATGTCACATAAAAATCCCCCGATGCCGCTGCTGACGCAGATTTCCGGTTTGCACGGCTGGTCCGTGGCGCCGGGGAAGGTGTGCAAAAGACACAGAACGAAGGTTACGAGCCTGGAGGTGGCGAAAACGGCCTTGGGGGGCGGATTTCAGCCAGACCCATAACCCGGCTTACAGGCCTGCTCCCCTCAACCGCCATGTCAGCGCCGGTGGCGAAATCCTCTTGCATCAAGATGCCTGCATGCTCTGGAGGTCTATGGTCAGCACGCCACGGCTCCGAGGGGCAAGAGAGGAGGTAGTTGACGATGCGGACTATCGCGACTCTCTGCGTCGCTGTGATCCTGGTCATCGGTGCTGGAGCGAGCACGGTGTACCGCGCTCAGGCCCAGGGGCCGGACGTCCTGGTGGTGGCGCAGGGCGTTGACATGCAGACGGGTGACCCGCACAAGACCACGCTCACTCACGCCACCAATGTCTTTGCCAACATCTACGACACGCTGGTCTGGCGGGACGCCAGTCTCACCTTGAAGCCCGGCCTGGCCCTCTCCTGGCAGGCCGTCGATGCCACCACCTGGGAATTCAAGCTGCGCCGGGGCGTCAGGTTCCACAACGGCGAGCCCTTCAACGCGCAGGCCGTGAAGTTCTCGTTCGACCGGATGCTCGATCCGAAGACGCGCTGGCCCGGGGCCGGGTCGATTCGGTTGATCAAGTCGACGGCCGTGGTGGACGACGTCACCGTGCGGTTCACCACGGAGCGGCCCTGGCCGCTGCTGCCCAGGTTTCTGGCATACTACGGGCGCATCGTGCCGCCGGGCTACCTGGCCAGGAGCGGCGAGGAGGCCCTCGCCCGCCGTCCGGTCGGAACGGGCCCGTACCGGTTCGTGCGCTGGGTGAAGGACGACCGCGTGGAACTCGAGGCGAACCCCAACTTCTGGGGCGAGAAGCCGAAGATCAGCCGCGTCATCGTCCGCGCCATCCCCGCCGAATCGTCGCGACTGGCCGAACTGCTGTCCGGTTCCGTGCACCTGATCAACATCGTGCCGCCCGAACTGTTCCGGCCCATCGAGCAGTCGCCGCGGACGAAACGGGTGGACGGCCGCAGCTTGAGCGTCTTCTTCGTCATCTTCAACCTGGTCAACATCCCGCGGGACCGGCCGCTGGCCGACCGGCGCGTGCGGCAGGCCCTCAACTACGCGGTGGACCCCCGGCCCATCGTCACGAGCATCATGCACAACGTGGGCACGCCCGTGGCGACCTTCTGCACGGAGGTCATGTTCGGCTGCGACACGTCCGTTTCACGCATCCCCTATGATCCTGAGCGCGCCCGCGCGCTGCTGCGGGAGGCGGGCTATCCCGATGGCTTCGATTTCACCATTTCCACCACGAGCGGCGCGTACCCGGGCGACCGCGACATCGCCCTGGCCGTGGCGGACCAGTTGACCCGCGTCGGCGTGCGCGCCCGCGTTAACGTCACCGAGTACGGCGTGCAGCTGCGGACGGTCCAGGACCGCAAGCTCGCCGAGGACGGTTGGTTCACGCGGTTCACCGACTTCTTCGGGTTGGCCTACATCATCCCGAACCGGGCCTTCTACTCTCGCGGGGAGTGGTCCCTGTGGCGGCCGGGCCACCGCGGATTCGACCAGGTGATGGAGAACGCGGTGGTCGCTGCGGACGAGGCCCGGATCCGCGACCTCTCCCGGCAGCTGCAGATGCTCTACAAGGAGGAGGCGCCGGGCATCACGCTGTTCACCGCGCCCAACGTCTACGGGATGCACCGTGACCTGGAGTGGACGCCCCGGCCGGACCTCCTCCTGACCGTGGCAGACGCCTCCTGGAGGCGACGCTGACGACGTTCATCCTCCGCCCGTGCTCTGGGATACCTGTTATGCCTCTCCCGCCTGGGGAGAGGTAGGGTGAGGGGGGGAGTTCGGCCGGAGGTGGGCGCTTTTCCTGGAGGCACTCCTAGTCACTGACCGCCCTGTTCGGGGGCGTCAGCATCGTTTTCTTGCTCCTGCGGCCGTAGGCCTGCAGTGTACGCCACTCGTCCCACCACTGGAGGTAGGACAACGCGGCGGCGCGGATCACCTCGCTGCGTGAGCGAGCTTCGGCCTGCGCGCGGCGGGCGAGCGCTTCCACGAGTCGTTCAGGGAGTGAGATGTTCAGGGTGCGCGTTCTCATCTCAAGCCGTATCAAACAAGCCTTGTATGGCAAAGTCAACGAGGATCAGCCCGGGCCGGATTCCTGACCGTGACAGCGTCTCGCCAGACAATCGCGGCGGGGCGCAGAGGGTTCCCCCCTGAATAGGGGACTGAAACTCCGCTCGCAGGAGCACTCTCCATGCCTGTGGAATACCCCTGAGTGTCCCGCTTGTAAGATCCCGCGCAAGGAGGCGACTTGAAGTGCGCGCACGGCATTCGCCGCGAAGGGTGCTCACGGCGCTCCTCGGGCCGGCGGTTCTCAGCCTGGTTGTCTCCGGCATGCTGCCCCTGGCGCACTCGGCCCCCGCGACCTCACCCGCCTCCGCGCCGTCCGGCCAGCGCATTCCGCATCTCACCATCGCCATCGGCTCCGGCGTCGAGAACCTGGATCTGCCGCATACCGCCACGGTGCGCAACGTGGCCGTGGCCAACCTGGTCACCGAAGAACTCTTCCGCATCAACCCCAAGACCGGCGACCTGCTGCCCGGCCTGGTGGAGAGCTGGGAGCTCTCCGCCGACGGCCTCACCTACACGTTGCGGCTGCGCCGGGGCGTGAAGTTCCACGACGGCACGCCGTTCAACGCCGAGTCGGTGAAGTTCAATATTCTCCGGTTCATCGCGCCCGAGACGCGGGCGCGGTTCGGATGGCTGCTGGCGGAGGTCAAGGATGTCGAGGCCGCGGACGAGCATACGGTCCGCATCACGCTGAAGCAGCCGTACGCGCCGTTCCTGGCCAACCTGAACTACCGCACCGGCATGGGCAGCCCCACGCAGATGCGGAGGCTGGGAAGGGACTACGCCCGCCACCCCATCGGCACGGGCCCCTTCAGGTTCGTGGAGTTCAAAAAGGATGCGCACGTCAGGCTGGAGGCCAACCGGGACTACTGGGGCGGCCGGCCTACGGCCGACCGCGTGACCCTCCTGCTGGTGGCGGAGGAGGCCACGCGGGTCGCCCTGCTGGAGGCCGGGCAGGCCGACATCATCGTGGAGTTCCCGCCCGTGGACCGGCAGCGGCTGGAGCGGGACGCCCGGTTCCGCGTGGAAATGAGCCCCTCCACCAGCGTGACGGTCATCGACCTCAACACGCAGTGGGGACCGCTGCGGGACCGCCGGGTGCGCCAGGCGTTGAACCACGCGGTGAACCGGCAGGAGATCCTGACCCACGTCATGCTCGGCGCGGCGCTGGAGGCGAAGTCGGTCATCACCCCGGGCGTCTTCGGCTACGCCCCCCAGCAGGGCTACGCGCACGACCCCAACCGGGCCCGCCAGCTCCTGGTGGAGGCGGGGCAGGGGAACGGGTTCGCCTTCAAGGTCACTTACCGGCCCGGCCGCTACCTCAACGATGCGCAGTTGCTGGAGACCGTACAGGGCTACCTGTCGCGGGTGGGCGTGAAGATGGAGCTGAACCCCATGGAGGGGGCGGCTTACAACAAGGCCATCGAGGCCCCGTTCGAGCAGAACCGCACGCAGGCGGCGCTGATCGGGCGCGGCGCGGGCACGCTGGACGGGGACCTGACCATCAGCCGCTTCCACAGCAAGCGCTGGCCACCCGCCACCACCTTCGTCACCTTCTATAAGAACGGCCGCGTCGATTCTCTGATCGAGGAGCAGGGGCGCGTCCGCGATCCGCGCCGGAGGTTCGCCATCCTGGCGGAGATCCAGCGCCTCCTGATGTGGGACGCGGTGTGGATCTACCTGGTCAACCCCTCCCACCTGGTGGCGGCAAAGCGGCAGATCCAAGGCTTCGAGATGTTTCCCAACGAGAAGTTCCTCCTGCACCAAGTCACGCTGGCGAGGTAGCCGGCCCGCGGGATGCTGATCTACGTCGCGCGGCGCCTGGTGGTGCTCCTGCCCACGGCCCTGGGCGTCCTGGTCCTGGCCTTCGTCATTCTGCGCATCATCCCCGGCGATCCGGTCTCGCTGCTGGTGGGCGAGGGCGCGCCGCCCGAGCACGCGGCCCGCATGCGCCGGCAGCTCGGGCTGGACCAGCCCGTGCACGTGCAGTTCGTGCGCTTTGCGGCGGCGGCGCTGCGGCTGGATCTGGGGCGGTCGCTCAACAGCAACAACCCCGTCACCGAGGAGATCTTCAGTCGCTACCCCCACACGCTGGAATTGGTCGGCGCGGCCACCGTCATCGCCGTTGCCGCGGGCACGGCGGCCGGCGCGGTCTCCGCGGTCCGCGCGGGGACGGCGGCGGAGAGCGTGGTGATGATCTTGGCCCTGGTGGGACTGTGCACGCCGCACTTCTGGCTGGGGCTCATGCTGATCGTGCTCTTCGCCATCAAGCTCAACTGGTTCCCGGTGGCGGGGGTGGGCGGCGTGGCATACCTGGTGCTGCCTGCCCTGACGCTGAGCACCAGCTTCCTCGGGATCATGGCGCGCCAGACGCGCAGCGCCGTGCTGGACGTGCTGGCGGAAGACTATGTCCGCACGGCCCGCGCCAAGGGGCTGGCGGAGTGGACGGTGGTGTCGCGCCACGCCCTGCGCAACGCGCTGATTCCCGTCGTCACCATCATGGGGCTGCAGGTGGGACGCCTGCTGGGCGGCAGCGTGGTCACGGAGGTGGTGTTCAACCGCCCCGGCCTGGGGCGCCTGGTGGTGCAGGCGGTGGGCCAGCGCGACTATCCGGTGGTGCAGGGCGTGGTCTTCTTCGTGGCGCTGACCGTGCTCCTGATCAACCTGGTGGTGGACGTCAGCTACGGGCTGATCAACCCGCGGGTGCGGTACGCATGAGCGTCTCGTCCGCCGCCGCCGCGCTGCCTGCGCCGGCGCATCGCCCCTGGCGGATGCTGTGGCTGCGCTTCGCGCGCTACCGGGCCGCACAGGTGGGGCTCGCGGTGACCGCGCTGCTCATCGCGGCCGCGGTGGTGGGGCCGTGGCTCATGCGCCACGATCCGCTGGCGGTCAACCCGGTGAAGCGGCTGCTGCCGCCGTCGCGGGAGCACGTGCTGGGGACGGACGAGCTGGGACGCGACCTTCTCACGCGCCTGGTGTACGGCGCGCGCATCTCCCTGCGCCTGGGGTTCATCTCCGTGGGCATCGCGCTGCTGCTCGGCCTGCCCGCCGGGCTGGCCTCCGGGTACTACCGGGGATGGGTGGACCTGTTCTTCATGCGGGCAGTGGAGGTGATCCAGTGCCTGCCGCCGCTGCTGCTGGCCATCGTCGTCGTCTCGGTGATCGGCACCGGGCTGGTCAATGCCATGATCGCGGTGGGCATCTCCCAGGCCCCCACCTTTGCCCGCCTGATCCGCGGGCAGGTGCTGGTGGTGCGGGAGATGGACTACGTGGAGGCCGCGCGCGCCGTGGGCGCGCGCGATGCACTGCTGATGCGCCGGCACATCCTGCCCAACTGCCTGGCGCCCCTCATCGTGCAGGCGACGCTGCAGGTGGCCACCGCGCTGCTCACGGCCGCAAGTCTGGGGTTTCTGGGTCTCGGCGCGCAGCCGCCCGATCCGGAGTGGGGCGCCATGCTCAGCCGCGCGCGCCAGTTCCTGCGGACGGCGCCGATGGTGGCGACGTACCCGGGCCTGGCGATCCTGGTCACGGTGCTGGGGCTGAACCTGGTCGGCGATGGCTTGAGGGACGCGCTCGATCCGCGCCTGAAGCGGTAGGCCAGGACGGTCTGAGGGGTGCGCTCGATTACGAAGTGTCGCTGTAGCGCACCGGTCTCGGAGTCCCTCATGCTGGTGCACGGCATCGGCGAAAGCCTGACAAATGGTGCTTTGGTTACCCCCTCTCCCCTGAGGGGAGAGGGCGGGGGTGAGGGGTG
>JACQTN010000494.1 GCA_016210785.1 Armatimonadota bacterium | reverse complement strand
CGCGATGTCGTCGCGGCGCTGCGCAGGGCGATGGGTCTGGACGCGCCGCTAGTGGTGCAGTTCTGGCTGTGGTTGACGCGCACGCTGCGGGGGGACCTGGGCAAGTCCTTCATCTCCGGCTACTCGGTGAGCGAATTGCTGTGGACGACCTTTCTCCCCACGCTGGAGCTCGCCCTGGCTACGCTGGTGATGGCCGTGGCCATCGGCGGCGCGTTAGGCTTGATTTCCGCCACGCGGAAGGGCGCGTGGCGGCAGGCGGCTACCGCGTACAGCAGCCTGGCCCTGACCCTTCCCAACTTCTGGACCGGCGTGCTCGCAGTCCTGATTTTCGCCGTGACGCTGCGCTGGTTCCCGCCCTCCGGGCGCGTCTCGCTCCTGGCGGACCCGCTGGGCGCCCTCACCTTCCTGGCGCTCCCTACTCTCACCCTCGGGTTCCGTCTCTCTGGAGTGATCTGCCGCTTCACCCAGGGCGCGCTGCTGGAGGTACTGCGGGAAGACTACATCCGGACCGCCCGGGCCAAGGGCCTCAGTGACCGCACCACGGTGCGCCGGCACGCGCTGCCCAATGCGCTGGTCCCGCTGGTGACGGTGCTGGGCATCGAGTTCGGCCGGCTGCTGGGCGGGGTGGTCATCGTGGAGTCCATCTTCTCCTGGCCGGGCATCGGCCGGCTCATCGTGCAGGCAATCGGCAATCGCGACTACGCGGTGATCCAGGGGGCGCTGCTGTTCCTCACGCTGTGCGTGATCGTGGTGAGCCTGCTGGTGGACGTGACGTACGGGTTGATCGACCCGAGAATCCGTTACTCGTGAACCCCGGCATCATACAGGGAGGGTGCAAGGCATGCAACCGCGGCGCGCTGCGCTGGTGATCCTGGTCCTGGTGGTAACGCTGGCGGGGTCGGCTCGGGTGCCGGTGCGGGCGGCGACCGTGCTCCGCTACGCGCGCACCACCGACATCTTCAACTTCGACCCCACACAGCTCGCCATCGGCAACTACATCATGCTCAACCAGGTCTACAACACCCTGGTGCGCCTGGACAAGGACCTCACGCCCAAACCGGAGCTCGCCGTCTCCTGGCAGTTCCTGGAGCAGGGACTGGTGCTGCGCCTGAACCTGCGGCGCGGCGTGGTCTTCCACTCCGGCCGCCCCTTCGTCGCGGACGACGTGGTCTACAACGTCCGGCGCTACCAGGACCCGCAGGTGGGCGCCAACATCCGCCCGCAGGCCCTCCGCATCGGGGAGGCGCGCCGGGTGGACGACTACACGGTGGACCTGGTCTTCCGGGCGCCCAACCCGGCCATCTTCGACCTGCTGGACCTGTTGTACATCATGGACCGGCAGGCCGCCGACCGGATCCGCACCACGGCCGCGGGCACGGGCCCCTTCCGGGTGGCGGAGCGCGTTCCGGGCACCATGACGCGCCTTGTGCGCTCCGACCGGTACTGGAAGCGGGACCTGCCAGTGGTGGATCAGGTGGAGCTGCGGGTCGTGGCCGACGACCCGGCCCTGGTGGCGAACCTGACGTCCCGCGCGGTGCACGTTATCGAGGGCCCGCAGCCCATCCACCTGGTCAATCTGGAAAAACAGCGGTTTCGGACCATCATGGGCACCAACGTGCCCCTGTATTACGACATCATCATGAACGTGCAGCACCGATCCTTCCGGGACAAGCGCGTGCGCCAGGCCGTGGACCTGACCATCGACCGGGAGCGGTTCGTCCGCCTGTTCTACGGCGGGCGGACGAAGTCCGCGTGGCTCCCGCCGTCCCTGGAGGCGGCGGTGCGCGAGGCGGGCGGCGTGAACTATCCGAAGCGCGACCTGATCCACGCCAAGGCCCTGCTGGTGGCGGCGGGCTATCCCATGGGGTTCGAGACGGCGCTGATGGTGCCGGTCGGCACGCCGGGCGCCGCGGCGCTGGGGCAGATCGTCCAGTCCGACCTGGCGAAGATCGGCATCCGGGTGCGGCTGGAGCTGCTGGAGCTGGCCCAGATCCGCACCCGCTGGTTCAACTCCAACTACCAGATGTCGGTGCACACCTTTGGCCGGGCCAACCGCGACCCGTCGTCGCTGCTGGGCACCGCGGTCGTCTTCCGCGCCCAGGGCAACATCACGCTGTTCCGCTCCGATCGCTACACGGAACTTGTGGACAGGGGCGCCACCACGCTGGACCGCCGCGCCAGGGCGGCCATCTACCGGGACATTGCGCAGATGCTGCTGGACGAAGCATTCGTCCTGACCATCGCGCCCTTCCACACCGTCTTCGCGCACGCGCCCGAGGTGGAGGGGCTCGACACCAACCTGGAGGGCATGCCCATCCTGGAGCCGGTCCGCGTGCGCTAGGGTCGTTTCAACTATTCGTCTGCAATATCGCCAGGAAGGGGCGGCAGTGCTACGGACCATACTCGCCGCTGCGACTCGGTTCAATTAGTTGGAACGACCCTAGCAAGCATCACGCCAGCAGGCCGGCTGCGCCAGGCCGGGGAGGAACGCATGCGCATCACCGCGGTGCAGACCATCGTCGTCAACGTCTCCCCCTTCACCAACTGGACCTTTGTGCGGCTGGAGACCGACGACGGCATTGCCGGCGTCGGCGAGGCGACCCTGATCGGCTTCGAGCCCGCGGTCGCCTCGCTGGTGGGCGAGATCGGCGCGCCGCTGGTGGGCAGGAACCCCCTGGAGGCGGGACCGCTGCACATGACCCAGGGCGGCCACATCGCCGCCGCGGCCCTCTCGGGGCTGGAGCAGGCCCTGTGGGACATCCGCGGGAAGGCCCACGGCGTCCCGGTGCACCGGCTGCTGGGCGGCGGCCGGCCAGCTGTCCCGGTCTACGCCAACATCAACCGCGGCACGCGCGACCGGTCCCCGCGCGGCGTCGGGGCGCGGGCGGAGGAGGCGGTGAGCGCGGGGTTCGGCGCGGTGAAGTTCGCGCCGTTTGACGAGTACCTGTGGTGGGAGGCGGCGGGGCGGCGGGATCTGCTGGAGCCGGGCATCCGGCGTGTGGAGGCCATCCGGGAGACGGTGGGTCCGCGCGTCGCGGTGAAGGTGGACTGCCACTGGCGCTTCGACGTCCCCGCGGCGATCGAGGTGGGCCGGCGCCTGGCCGCGCTGGACCTGGCCTGGTACGAGGCGCCGGTGTCAGAGCGCGACCCGGACGCGGTGCGGGAGGTGCGGGAACAGACCGGCCTGCGCATCGCGGGCGGCGAGCTGCAGACCTCCCTGCTGGACTACCGCCGGCTGCTGGAGGCCCGCTGCATGGACGTGCTGATGCCGGACGTGAAGTACGTCGGCGGCATCCAGGGAGTCCTCAAGGTGGCGACGCTGGCGGAGGCGTTCGGCGCCAGCATCGCGCCGCATAACCCCAGCGGCCCCGTGGCCACCGCGGCCACGCTGCACGCCGCCGCGGTCCTGCCCAACCTGATGACCGTGGAGTATCAATTCGCGGAGGTGGAGTGGTACTGGGACCTGGTGCAGGTGGAGTTCGCGGTGAAGGATGGGCACATGCAGGTGCCGCAGAGCCCTGGTCTGGGCGTGAACTTCGACATGGCACTGGCGGCGAAGTACCCGTATCAGCCGGTGAGGCACATGCAGGACCCGAGGCTCTTCGTGTGACGCCGCGCGGTGCACAGACACCGCCCAGCGCCGCGATGTCACGCCGTGCTGCGACGTCACGCGGGCCGACGGTGCGCAGGCCGGCATGATTCGCCTGAGAGGGATGACCTGGGGCCACCCGCGCGGGTATGGCCCCATGGTCGCCACGGCCCGCGCGTACACGGCCGCGCACCCCGGCGTCGAGATCGCCTGGGACCGGCGCTCTCTGCAGGCCTTCGAGGAGTTTCCCGTCGACGTGCTGGCCCGCGAGTACGACCTGCTGGTGATCGATCACCCGCACATCGGCGAGGCCGCCCGCGCGGGCTGCCTGGCGGCGCTGGATCGCACCGGGCGCGACGGCGAACTGGAGGCGCTGGCGCGGGCGTCAATGGACGTCTCCCACCACAGCTACCAGTACGACCGCTACCAGTGGGCGCTGGCGCATCGCGATGCCGGAAGAGGCCTACCGGCGCAGTCTCCCGTGAGAAACATTCCGTGAACACCCACGCGTCTCCCACCATCGAGCTGCACGGTATCGCCTGGGGACACGTGCGGGGCTTCGGCCCCGCCCACGCCACGGCCGCCGCCTTCACCGCCGCGCACCCGGGCATCCACGTGGCGTGGGAGGTGCGCCCGCTCAAGGACTTCGCCGGATACCCGGTCCCGCTGCTGTGCGAGCAGTACGACCTGGTCCTGTTCGACCATCCCTCCCTGGGCACGTGCGTGGAGGCCGGCGCGCTGCTGCCCCTGGACGAGTGGCTCGAGCCGGAGTACCTCGCCGACCAGGCGGAGCACAGCGTCGGCCCTGGCTACGAGAGCTACGCCTGGGGCGGCCACCAGTGGGGGCTCGCGGTCGACGCCGCGGCGCAGGTGGCCGCCTACCGCGACGACCTGCTGCGCAAGGCTGGGGCCGCGGTGCCGCGATCGTGGGTCGATGTCTTCGCCCTGGCCGCGTCGCTCCCCGCCGGCCGCCGGCTGGGGCTCGCGCTGCGCGGCGCCGACGCCATCTGCACCTTCATCTCCATCAGCGCCAACATCGGAGGTCCCACCTTCTGGGGGCAGGCGCACGGCATCGACGCGGAGGTCGGCGACGCGGCCTTCCACCTCCTGCACCGGCTGGCGCCTGCGCTGCACCCCGCCTCCTTCCACGAGTACGATCCGGGGATGCTGGACCTGATGGCGCGCGCCGATGAGGTCGTCTACGCGCCGCTGATCTTCGGGTACTCCAACTACGCGCGCGCCGGGTTCGCGCCGCGGATCATCCACTTCGCGGACATCCCCTCCCACGATCCCCGGCCCCACGGCAGCATCCTGGGCGGCGTCGGGTTGGGCATCTCCACGCGCTGCGCCCACCCGCGCGAGGCGGTCGCGTACGCGGCGTACGTGGCGAGCCGGGAGGTGCAGTGCGGCCCGTACTTCACCAGCGGCGGCCAGCCCGGGCACCGCGCGGCATGGACCGATCCCGGGATCAACGCGCAATGCCACAACTTCTTCCAGGGCACGCTGCGCACCCTCGACCTGGCCTACCTGCGCCCGCGCTCCGCGGGCTATGAGCGGTTCCAGGAGGAGGCCGGCGAGATCGTGCGGCGCTGCGTGATAGACGGGCGCGGCGGGCGGGCGGCGGTCCGCGCGCTGAACAACCTGTACCGGACGCTGGTGGGACGGACGCCGACGTAACAACACGGCGCAGCATCAGGGGCAAGGCAGGTCACGCCTCACGAGGGCACCCGCGGAGGAGTAGCGGCGTGGCGATTCGTCGCGTGCAGGTCGACACGATCCCCTATACGCTGCCGCCAGGGCTCTACAACCCCATGCAGCGGTGGGACACCCGGCTGCGCATGCCCGTCGTACTGGTGCACGACGATGCGGGCCGCGCGGGGGTCAGCCAGTGCATGGGACCGGCGGGCGCGGTGAAGAGCCTGGCGGAAGAGTTCCTGGGGTCGCTTCTGATCGGGCAGGATCCGCTGCGGGGTCCGGCTCTGTGGGAGGCCATGTACCGGGCGAGCCTCGCCCATGGCGGGCGCGGCCTCACCGTGAAGGTGATGGGCGCCATCGACGTGGCGCTGTGGGACCTGCGGGGACAAATCCTTGGGCTGCCGGTGCACAGGCTTCTGGGCGGGAGCGGATCTTGCGTCTTTGCGTACGGCAGCGGCGGGCTGTACGGGACGCACAAGAGCCTGGACGACCTGGCGGCCGAGATGCGCGGATACGTGGACATGGGATTCCGAGCCGTGAAGATGAAGGTGGGCGGTGTCCCGCTGGCCGAGGACGTGGAGCGGGTCCGCGCCGTGCGCCAGGCGATCGGTCCGAAGGTGCAATTGATGGTGGACGCCGCCTACGCGCTCACGGCACCTCGGGCCATCGCCCTGGCCGCGGCCATCGAACGGTTCGACATCACCTTCTTCGAGACGCCCGTGGCGCTGGAGAGCCCGGAGGAGATGGCGCGGGTGAGGCAGGCGACCCGAATCCGTGTGGCCGGCAGTGAACTGCTGTCCACCCGGTTTGCCTTCCGCGACCTGATCGAGAGAGGCTGCGTCGACTTCGTCCAGCCGAACCTCACCACCGCGGGCGGGATCACGGAGACCTCGCGCATCATCGCCATGGCCGGCGCCCATGGGTTCCCCTGCTCCATGCAGTGCTCGGGAGAACTGGAGCTGCTGGGCAGCGTGCACGTGGCGGCGGCACACGCCGGGGTGATCTCCGTGGAGTACCACATGGTGCACCGCTATCTGCCGGCCGCAGCGCGCGAGGCGACGCTGATCCTGGACAGTGGACACCTGCGGGTCCCCGAGACACCGGGCCTTGGCATTGACCCTGCCACCCGCGCGGCGATCGCGGAGCGGCTAGGGCACGATCCGTCCTGACGCCGCCGCCCGCCGCGCCAGCACGTCGTTGGCCCACACCAGAAAGCGCCCACCGGCCACGGGATCGTGCGCGGCCATCTGCCGGCGCGTCTTGTCCGGGTCTGCCCGCCAGCCCTCCACCGAATCCTCCAGTTCGACCGAGTAGATCAGCCGGCATGCCGACCCGTGCAGAGCCCGGCGCACGCTGCGCAGGTTCCGGTCGCACGCCGCCAGGTCGAACCGTTCGGCGCGGTCCCGCAGCCAGTACTCCCCCCACGCCTGCGGGTAGGACTGGTAGACGAGATAGTCGAGCCCCACCGCCGCCACTTCGGCGTAATCTACCCCGTGCAACCGCGCCTCCTCGTAGGGGAACCCCATGCAGTCGTAGGCCAGCAACACCCCGCCCGCGCCTTGGACCTGCCGGGCCACGGTCCGGTAGAACCCGGTCCAGCGCGGGATCATGAGGTGCTGGTCCTGGTACAGGTCGGGGCTGGCGAAGGAGCGAAAACCGCTGAAGCCGTCGCCCAGCATCAGGCCGTCGAATCCAAACGCGTCGCGGAGCCGGGCATACTGGCGTCCGATGAACTCCGCGTAGTCCATCCCAAACCGGTGCAGGCGCACGAAGGGATACAGGTCGCTGCTCCCCGGGAGCGGGTGCAGCTCCGGGAAATCCTGCAGCCACGCGGGACGCGTCCCGGCGTAGACGGCGTAGTTCCAGAACCCGACGGCGACGCGGATGCCCTGGCGCTGCAGCGCCCGCACCAGCCCCCGGAGATCCCGCTGCGTGCTCCAGGCTGCCAGGGGACCGTGGCGGTTGAGGGGTACGGTGGCGTCCGGGCGATACCGGCGAAAGGTAAAGAAGAACTCCGGCTCGCGGTCCTCCATGACGACCACACCGGCCAGGCCTCGCAGCGACGGCAGTGGCCGCGGGAACGCGCCCAGGTCGGTGCAGGCCCAGACCTGGTCCCCGCTCATGACTTCCCCATAAGGCAACCCGAACGGCCGGCCGTCGCCGCCGTCCCGGCCGCCGCTGCCCAGGTTGCCATCCATGGGCCTGAGTCCGCGCAGCAGCGGCCACGCCAGGGCACCGAGCGCTCCCAGCGCGGGAACCCCCGTCAGCGTTGTGAGGAACCGGCGGCGCGTCAGTCCGGCCATGCCTTCCCTCAGCCAGTCAATCAGGTCCTTCACCTGATATAACGCTGCGCGCCGGCGAAGGTTTGCCGCATGCCGCCGCCAGGCTCCGGCCCGCCGCCACCGGTGCGCGGCCCGGTCTGAGTCTGACATTCAGCATATCTCTGCGGCGGCCGCGTCGACTTTGCGCTGCGCCAACTTCCCCGAACCGTCCACGGAAGTGCGGGCATAGATCGCGCATGAATTTCGCACCGATCCGTGGACATAAAGCAGCGGGACTGAGCCATGATGCCAGGCGACATCATGACCGTGGACGAGACGGCAGAAATGCTCGGCTTCAGCGCCTACAGGGTGTGCCGCATCCTGGTCACCGGCGCAAGCGGGGCGAGGTGGTTTTCATTTTGCCCGCGGCTACCGGGACGGCCGGTTATCCTGAATCCGTTGCTGTGCCCACCGCACAACCGCCTCCGCAACCTTCACAGCCTCAGCGTACTGCACCTCGGAAACGGGCTTAGCCATCCCAGGATAACGGGTGACGATGGCGTAGGGGGTAAGTTCGACGGCTCGTCGGACATCACCGGGAATCTGTTCACCAGCCTGTTCTAAGAGACTCAACAGACGGGCCAGATCGTGGACATAGGGAAATTCGACATCACGCTTCATCAGGACAGCCTTGATCGCCTTCTCGGCGGCTTGTTGCGCCTCAAAGCAGAGATCCTCAAGATAGACCTGCGGGCTCCTGGCCCTGGCCAGAGCCAGGTTACTTTGAGCGCGGTTTAGCCACTCGCGCGGGTCCGCAGGCGAGAACCGCTCAGGCAGTGGCATACACCACAATGCCTTCGGTGAGGGCTGGCTTGATGACCAGAGCGTGGACACCGCCGTACCGCTCAACGTCTTCGGGCGTGGCGACGTTCACGTCCACCGCCTCGCCCACGCCGTAGAGGTTCCTGTAGATGTCTGCCATCGCCTGCAAGCTGTCCACGTTGCTCTTAATCACCAACAAGTCCACATCACTATGGGGTCCCATCTGACCTCGCGCCGCAGAGCCAAACAGGATGATCTTCTCAGGATGTACGGTTTCAACGATCCGGCGGACGATCTCGTCTAGAGTCTCTCTAGACAGCTCTCTGGTCGCCCCCATGTCAAGATCACCCCGCGGAGTTCACCGATACTATGGCGACGGCCTTGCGGGACTGGCGGAGAGGGTG
>JACQTN010000493.1 GCA_016210785.1 Armatimonadota bacterium | reverse complement strand
GTGCCAATCCCTCCTTGGACCCGATCAGGTCAAGCACCTCATGCTGGGGGTCGAGGGTGACGCCGAAGCGCCTCTTGTACCACCCCGCCACGGCTTCCCTGAACTCCCGCGTGCCGTCGTAGGGCGGGTAACGGTGGGTCCTGGGATCGCGCGCGCCGGCGTGCAGCGCCTCGATGATGTGGGGCGGCGTGGGCAGGTCGGGGTCCCCCACGCCCAGGCTGATCACGTCCACCCCCCGGGCCCGCAGCTCCTGCTGCTTGCGGTCGATGTCGGCGAACAGGTACGGCGGAAGTTTCTGGAGCCTGCGGGCCGGCTGCAGCAAGGCGCTCACCCCGAGGTTTGGAGAAGTTTTGCCTCCATCATAGCACAAATCTTTCCGGCCACCACCGCGGGCAGATCGTCCCCCACGTCGATCCAGTGGACGCGCGAATCCCGCCGGAACCAGGCCCACTGCCGCTTGGCGTAGCGCCGGGTGTTGCGGACCAGCACGCGCACCGCGGTCTCGTAATCGTACTGCCCGTCCAGGTAGCCAATCATCTCTTTATAGCCCAGACCCTCCATCGCCGGGCCGTCGCGCGGATATCCGCGGGCCAGCAGGACGCGGACTTCCTCCACCAGCCCCGCGGCCAGTTGCCCGGGGACGCGATCGGCGATGCGGGCATAAAGGCGGGCGCGATCCACCGTGAGGCCCACCAGCAGGACGCGGTAGGCCGGGGCGTGGCGCTGCTGCAGGCGCGAGATGGGCTGGCCGGTAGCCGCGTGCACCTCCAGGGCGCGGATGATGCGGCGCAGGTTGCGCGGGTGGATGCGGGCGGCCGCGTCAGGGTCCACCCGGCGCAGGCGAGCGTGCAGGGTCCCCGCCCCTCCCCGCCGCTCCTCTTCTTCCAGTCGCGCGCGAAGCTCCCAGTCGGGCGGGGTTCTGGGAATGCTCAGACCATCCACCACCGCGCGGACGTACAGACCGGTACCGCCCACCAGCAGCGGGAGCCGTCCACGCGCGTGGATGTCCGCGATGGCCGCCTCCGCCAGCTCGCGGTAGCGAGCCACGGTGAAGACGTCGTCGGGCGAGGCGACGTCGAGCAGGTGATGTGGGACTTCGCAGCGTTGCTCCGGCGTGGGTTTCGCGGTCCCGATGTTCATGCCGCGGTAGATGGTGCGGGAGTCGGCGCAGATGATCTCACCGCCGGTGCGGCGAGCGACCTCGATGGCCACCGCCGTCTTGCCCACGGCCGTGGGACCGACGATAACAAGCAGCGTGTTCACACCACGGCAGGAACCGGCGCGCACTGCAGCGTGCCGCGCAGCACCCACGAGCCTGCGCTGGCGATGCGCACCGGGACCGCCTGGCCGATCAGGTCATCGAGGCCATCGAAGGTGACGATCTTGTGAGTGCGCGTACGGCCCACCAGGGTCCCCCGCTCCCCGCGCTCCTCCACCAGGACCTCCTGCGCGGTGCCCACCAGGCTCTGGTTGATGTGGAAGGCCACTCGCTCCGCCAGCTTGTTCAACGCCCACAGGCGCCGCTTCTTGGTCTCCTCGTCCACCTGGTCTTCGTAGTCGGCGGCGCGCGTGCCCTCGCGCGGGGAGTACATGGCGGTGTTGCAGGCGTCGAAGCGGACCTCCTCCACCAGGCGCAAGGTGGCCTCGAACTGCTCCTCCGTCTCGCCGGGGAACCCCACGATGACGTCGGTAGTGATGCTGCATCCCGGGAGCCGCTCGCGGATGGCGGCGACGATCTCCTTGTACCGGGCCGCAGTGTACCCTCGCCGCATCCGGCGCAGGACCTCGTCGTCCCCGGCCTGCACCGGGAGATGGATGTGCTCGCACGCCTTGGGCAGTTTCGCCACGGCCTCGATCAGCCGCGGCGTCATGTCCTTGGGGTGCGACGTGGTGAACCGGAGGCGCTCGATCCCCGGCACGTCGTGGACGAGGCGCAGCAGGTCTGCCAGGTCCATGCGCGGCCGCAGGTCGTGGCCGTAGGAATCCACGTTCTGGCCGAGCAGCGTGATCTCGCGGTAGCCCTGCGCCGCCAGTTCCTGCACCTCCGCCAGCACGTGGGCGGGCGGCACGCTCCGCTCGAGGCCCCGCACGATGGGGACGATGCAGAAGGTGCACCACTTGTTGCACCCGTGGATGATGTTGACGAAGGCTTTGACGCGGTGGGTGCGGACCGCGGGCAGGCGCGGCAGGTCCCGGTCGCGCGGGGAGCGCTTCCACACCTCGTAGACCGGCATGCACCCGTCGATGGCCTGCGTGATCAATGCGGGCAGGCGGTGGAGGTTGTGGACGCCCAGCACCAGGTCCAGGTACGGGGCGCGCCGCAGGACCTCTTCGCCGTCCTTCTGGGGGATGCACCCGGCCATGCCCAGCAGCAGGCCCGGCCTGCGCTTCTTGAGCGCCTTCAGTTCACCGATGCGGCCGTAGGCGCGCTCCTCCGCGCCCTCGCGCACAGTGCAGGTGTTCATCAGAATGACGTCCGCCTGCTCCGGATCGTCGGTGGCGGCGTACCCCATCTGCGCCAGGAGGCCGGCCATCGCCTCCGAGTCGCGGATGTTCATCTGGCAGCCGTAGGTGATGATGTGGAAACGCTTCTGGTCAGCCATCTCGCCCCATATCATACATGCTGCCGGAGCCCCAGACAACCGGTCTCGGGCCGCCGGCCCTCACTGTTTCTGCGCCTTCGCGAACTCCTCCATGATCGCCGCCGCTGGATCCCGCGGTCCCGGCGATGACGGTTACCCCGGTGTCATCAGGCGCGCGGACATCTGGACCATGTGGGTGTCATAGCGCAGTTGCAGTTGCTGGGTCGCGGCCCGCACCTGGAATTGCGGGGCGATCAGCGCCGACCAGTGTTTCGATTGGAATTCCAGAATCTCGTACCCGGCGCGCCTGGCGATGCCTGGATAGTCGTGCTTCCACATCCGGTCCCCCATATACACTGATCGGGAGTCGCCCGCGTTCAGCCTCACCGGGTAGGCCGCGCGGACCGGTTCATTGAGCACGACAAAACGTACGTCCCGGCGCCGGAAGTTCTCAAAGTAGCGCGTGATCTCCCTGGGCAAGAAAAGGGTCGCGGTAAACTGAACGTAGACCAGATCGGGAGGCGTCGGCAGCCGGTCTCCTTCGAAAATGTCCAGCGCATATCCGCTGGCAAACTCCAGGTTGCTTCGCGCGAGGGCCCGCACCGCGGGTGGCACTTGGAAATCGATTCCCACAAAGTGGACGGCGGGATATCTCTCCGCCAGCCACGCGAGCACCGAGCCGTTGCCACACCCGATCTCCACGACGCCCCGGACCGGCCAGTGACGCAGGATGCGTTCCACGCCGGGGATGATCCGACCGCTCACCCGGTCGAGAAGCGGGACGTCCGCGTCTTTTTCCACGTCGCTGTAGGGATGCGGGTGCTTGAGCAGGTGGTCCAGGATGTCATCGCAGATCCTGTCGCGGCCTCGGTTCTCGAGTTCGTAGAGGACGTCGGAGCACGTCCTGACGACGATATCGCGGAGATACTCCGAGGAATCGGCCAGTCCGATGGCGAGGGGACGAATCGTGTGATAGAGTCTGACCCGGAGCCGATCCCGCAGCGCCAGATGTCTCCTCACCCGAAGCGGAACAAACCGGCGGAACGCCGATCGTAGAGCCATGCGCGTCAGCGCCCTGGTCGCCCGTGATCCCGGGGCGAACGCCGGAGAGACTAGGTTTCCTCCGTGCGGTCGAACATCAGCCCCGAGTAGTCCAGGTTCTCCAGCGGCGTGCCCAGATGGCGCAGCATCGCCATCACCTGCGCGCGATGATGGACCTCGTGAAACAGGAGCTGGGACAGGACGCCGCCGGTGGTCGCCTTGATCCGGTACGCCTTGTCCCGCAGCTTCATGCGGTACTCGAGGGGCCTGTTCCAGTCGCTGATCCCGGACAGCACGCGGCGCGTGCGGTCAGCCTGTTCCGTCCACCGGGCCTCCAGGGTGGCGAAGTCGGGCACCTTGTCTTCCACAAACGGTGAGTCCGCCGAGTTCACCATTTCCCCGGTGACGCGGTGGGAGTAGGTCCACTCGGCGCTGGCGGTATGGGCCAGCGTGGCCCGGACCGAGCCCATGCCGAAGGGAAACTTCTGCGTGTACTGCTCCGGGGTCAGCGTGCGGACCTTCTCGAACACGCGGCCGCGCGCTTTGGCCAGGTACTCGTACATCTGTGAGGGGTTCACCGTCGCACCTCCTGAGCCTGAGATGTGTTCATCGCGATCCCAGCAGCCTGAACAGGATGCGGGTAAAGTCGGTGTTGTCCATGTACCCCTGTCGGGGATCAGGCCAGCAGGTCGGCGACCACCTGCGCCAGCACCTGCGTGCTCTTCACCAGATCGTCCACCACGATGTATTCGTCCGGCGCGTGCGCGGTCCCGAGCTGGCCCGGCCCGTAGCTGATGGTGGGGATGCCCAGGCCGCGCGTGAAGTAGTGGGCGTCGAAGAAACCCGAGGAGACCACGATCTTCGGCTTCTGCCCGTAGACCTGCTCGTGTGCCGCGGCCGTGGCCCGCGTGATTTCGTGCCCGGCGTCCACCACCGACGGCTCGATGGCCAGCGTGCGCGTGAGGGTCACCTTCAAGTCGGGATCGCGAGCGCGCAGGTCCTCCACGGCGCCCTCGATTTCGCCCGCCGCCTCCGCGATGGACTCCTCCGGGATCAGCCGGCGGTCCACGGTCACCATGCAGGCGTCGGGCACCACGTTGGTCTTCAGGCCGCCGCGGACCACGCCGCCCACCATGATGGTGGGGAGGGCCTGGCGCTCCTCCGGGACCGGATGGCGCGTGCGCTTCTTGCCCAGCGTCTCCAGCTCCAGGCGCTTGAGGCCGGCGGCCACGGCGCAGATCTTCTCGAAGGCGTTGATGCCCTTGTAGGGCACGCTGCCGTGGGCGGTCTTGCCCTCCGCTTCGATCTCCACCCACAGCACGCCGCGGTGCCCGATCTTGACCAGATGGGGCTGGGAGGGTTCGGTGATGATGCCGTAGTCCGCCGTCACCAGGCGCTCGCCCGCCACGAAGCCTGCCCCGGCCATGCCGCCGGTTTCCTCGTCGGGCGTGAAGGAAAAGGTGAGATCCGCGGCCAGGGTGATCTTCTGGTCGGCCAGGGTCTGGAGGACGCCCAGGATGGACGCGATGCCGCCCTTCATGTCGGAGGCCGCCAGGCCGTAGAGCCGGCCGCCCTCGATGGTGGGCGTCCACGGGTCGCGGGTCCAGCCGCGCCCGGCCGGCACGGTGTCGAAGTGGCCGTTGAAGTGCAGGCCCGCGGGCGTCTGCTTCTCTGTGCGAGGAGTTCCCTGGCTTGGCACCACCGCCGCACCTTCTGAGCGCGTGCCGCGGCTGGCCGCGTACCGGCCCACCACGGAGAGCCGGGGGTGGTCGGTGGGGGCATGGGCGTACAGCTCCGCCGCCCGGGCCGCGGGGACCTCCACGATCCTGGCCTCGCCGCCCATGCCGCGCGCGGCGCGCAGCAGGTACTCGCACATCTTCCCGTAGTTCTCCCCGGGCGGGTTGACGGTGCGGATCGCCACGAGGTCGCGCAGCAGGTCGACGAGCATTTCCCGCCTGGCTTCCAGGCGCTGCAGGTCAATGGATGCGGGCATGGTGTCCTCCTGCGGAAGGGATTGAGGGTCACTGCCGGTGGGACCGGCTGCCACACCCACAGTATCATCCGGCCGGGCGGACCGCAAGCGGCGCAAGCGGCAGGCAGGAATTTCGGGCCCGCTGCCCGCTACCCCTTGACGGCGCCGGAGGTCAGACCGGCAATGAAACGGTCGATGAAGAGGTTGTACACGACGGCGATGGGCACGCTGGTGATCAGGCAGGCCGCCATGAGGGAACCCCAGTAAAACACATCCCCGCGCACCAGGGCCACCGGCACGCCAAGGCTGACCGTCATCTTGTCCACGGAGCTGATGAAGGTCAGCGCGTAGACGAACTCCTGCATGACCAGGGTGAAGGCGAAGATGGTCACGGTGAGGAGTCCCGATACCGCCAGCGGCAACACGACCTTGCCGATCACCGCCAGCCGGCTGTACCCGTCGATCATGGCCTGCTCTTCGATGTCCCGCGGGATCGATCGGAAGAACCCCATCATCAGCCAGGTGCAGAACGGGATCGTGAACGTGGGATAGACGAGCACCAGCGCCCAGGGCGTGTTCGGCAGCCCCAGCACGTTGATCACCCTCGAGAAGGGCAGGAACAGCAATGTGGGCGGCACCAGGTAGGTGAGGAAGATCCCGATGCCCAGCCGCTCGCCCCACCGCCCGGTCAGGCGGGCTAGGCTGTAGCCCGCCGGCGCCGCAATCACCAGGGTGATGAGGACCACCAGGGCCCCAATGAATGCCGTGTTCTTCAGCCAGATCAGGTAGGGCGTCCCCGCGAACAGCAGCTGGACGTGTTCCAGCGTGGGCGGCTCGTTGAAGATCCAGGGGATGTGGCGGAGGTTGGTGGCGCCCACGTAGAGGTCGCGGTTTTGTTTGAACGACGTCAGGAACATCCAGTAGAACGGGAAGACGGCAAAGATGGTGAAGAGGCTCGCGGCCGTGTACAGGCCCACCCGCTTGACCGCCCGGACCAGCCGCCGCCCCCTCACACCCCCACCTCCGCGCGCCGCGCCATCCGCAGCATGACGGTGGCGACGATCACCAGCACGGGCAGGAGGAACAGGGCGATGGCCGCGCCCTGCCCCAGGTCCGCCCCCATGATCCCGCGCTGGAAGGCCAGGCTGGACAGGACGTGGGTGCTGTTGTAGGGCCCGCCGCGGGTGAGCAGCCAGACGATGCTCAGGTCGGTGGAGGTGAAGACCACGCCGAACAGCACCGAGACCGTCACGATGGGCAACAGCAGGGGCAGGTTCACCTGGAAGAGTTTTCTCCAGAAGCTGGCCCCGTCGATGAGCGCGGCCTCGTTGATGTCCTGGGGGATGGCGGCCATCCCGGCCAGCACGATCACGGTGGCAAAGGGAAAGGTCCGCCACACGTGCACGCTGATGATGGCGATCATGGCCAGCGCGGGATCCCCGAACCAGTAGAGCCAGCCCTCCAGGAGCCCGAACACCTTCAGGGTCCAGTTGATCACGCTGAAGGTGGAGTCGAAGATCCAGGTCCAGGCCATGGACGCCAGGGAGACGGGGGCGGCCCAGGGGAGCAGGATCAAAAAGCGCATGGCCCGCTTCCCCGCAAATGCCGCGTCCAGGACGTTGGCCGCGGCCACCGCCATGACCGTCACCAGGATCTGGGAGGTGACCGTGAAGAACACCGTGTTCAGCACGGCGCGCTGGAACTGGGAATCCCGGATGATGGTGGCGAAGTTCTCGACCCCGACCCACGAGAGAGCCAGGCTCCCCGCGCTGGCGGCGCTGAAACTGAGCAGGATCGCCAGGGCGAAGGGCAGGCCCACCAGGACGATCACGTAGACCAGGGCCGGGGTCAGCATGATGCGGCCCAGCAGGTCCTCCCGGTCGGCCAGGGTGGCATGCCGGAACGCGACGGCGGGCGCCGCGTCCACGCGCACGTCCTTACGCAGCGCCATCGGTCTTCCTCTTTCCCGTCTTTCCCGTCCGGGCGTCGAACTGGCGCTGCGCCCGGCAGGGGACCGCGAACTCGTACGCCTCCCCTTCCGCGATGGGCGTGGTGATGGTCACGGGCAGGTCGGCGATCACGGTCTGGTCCGACCGCTGCCGCTCCTCCAGGACGCCGTACAGGAAGCGGTCGGATCCCAGGTACTCCACCCGCCGCACGCGGAACCGGTAGGTCACCACGTCATCCTGTGCACCGAAGATCTGCCGGGGCAGAAAGTTCTCCGGCCGGAACCCCACCAGGGTGCCTGCGTCGTGCTCGATCAGGTTCATGGGCGGGCTCCCGATGAAGGTGGCCACGAAGGTGTCCGCGGGATCGTCGTAGACGTCCTGGGGCGTGCCGATCTGGTGCACCTGCCCCTTGTTCATGACGGCGATGCGGTCACCCAGCCCCATCGCCTCCACCTGGTCGTGGGTGACGTAGATGGTGGTGGTGCCGATCTCGCGCTGGAACTGCTTCAGCTCGAAGCGGGCGGTGGCCCGCAGCTTGGCGTCCAGGTTGCTCAGCGGTTCGTCGAACAGGAACACCTTGGGCGACCGGACCACGGCCCGGGCCAGCGCCACGCGCTGCCGTTCGCCGCCCGACAGTTGCAGGGGAAAGCGCCGCAGCAGGTGGGTGATTCCGAACATCCCGGCGGCCCGCGCCACCGCCTCTCGGATGGCCAGCCGCGCCATGCCGACGGCCTCCAGGGGGAAGGCGATGTTGTCCCCCGCCATCTTGTGCGGGTAGAGGGCGTAACTCTGGAAGACCATGGCGACGCCGCGGGCGCGCGGCGGCACGTCCTCGTCCACCCGCTCGCCGGCGATGTAGATCTCGCCGGAGGTGGGTTTCTCCAGCCCGGCGATCATGCGCATCAGCGTGGTCTTGCCGCACCCCGACGGGCCCAGCAAGACCACGAGCTCCCCCTCCTCCACCGAGAGGTTGACCCCGTTGACCGCCTCGACCTCGCCGAAGTGCTTGTGCAGGTTTCTGGTCTCTACATACCCCATCAGATCTCCTCTTACCGTACCGCCGGACCGCCCGCGGGGCGGCGGGGGTGCTCAGCGTGGTCGTGCGAAGCGTTTTCTGGGGTGCGGTAGACACGGGGGTGCGCCCCGGGGTGACCCCCGGAGCGCACCCGGCCTGCAGTTGCGCCTGGCACGCCCCTCACCCTCCCCGGCACGTGCTACGTCTCGCAGGGCGTTTCCATGTACCGCGCTCGCCGAACTCACGGCGCCGCGCTCACCGGCACGTTCCACGCACGGGCAAGGCGTTTCACCCTACCGCGCTGACCAACTCCGCGCCGCATCGCGGCGCCCGGGCGGGAGAGGGGTCAGTGGTCTATCCTAGCGATCTTTCCCGCCGCCCACCAGGCCAGCCTTGCGCCACTTGGTGAAGATCTCCTTGACGCGCCTGTCCGCTTCCTCCACCGCCTGAGCGGGCGTGAGCTTGCCCGTGGCGGCCTTGGCGAACATGTCGCAGATCACGAAGGTGTCGAAGATCTCGCCCTCCGCGGCGT
>JACQTN010000514.1 GCA_016210785.1 Armatimonadota bacterium | reverse complement strand
TTGATCGCCATGGTGAGGGCCTTCCGCACCCGCTTGTCACTGAACTGCCAGCGCGAGTTGTTCATGGCGATGTAGAAGGTGCTCGGCAGGTCCGTCGTCAGGAAGTTGAGGTGCGGCACGGCGGTCAACGCCTTCTTGTGCACAGGCTCGATGACGCCGATGTCCAGCTCGCCGGTGCGCAGCTGGGCCACCACGGTGTTGATGTCGGGCAGGATCTTGAAGACCAGCGTGTCCATCTTGGGCCGGCCCTCGAAGTACTCGGGGTTGGCCTCCAGCACCACGTGGGAGCCCCGCACGTACTCCTTCCACCGGAAGGGGCCGGTGCCGATGGGCCGCTGCACGAACTCGGGCATGGTGTTCAGGTCTTTGCCTTCCAGCAGGTGCCGGGGCGCGATGGGGATGTTGTATCCGAGCGCGATGGGGAAGGCCACGTTGGGTTGCTCGAATACCACGCGCACCGTGGAATCGTCGACGACCTCCACGCGCTGCATGCCTCTGAACGGGGCTTTGAACAACGACCGCACCCTGGGGTTGACGATGCCCTCAAAGGTGAACTTCACGTCGTGAGCCGTGAACGGCCGCCCGTCGTGCCACTTCACCCCCTTGCGCAGCTTGAAGGTCCAGATGCGGCCGCCCTCCGACGCCTCCCACGAGGCGGCCAGCCCCGGGACGGGCTGGAGGTCTTTCGGCCGGTAGCGGGTGAGTGTGTCGAAGACGGGCTTGATCACCAGCAGGGTGGCCAGTTGTTGGGGCAAGGTGAAGGGGTTCATGGTCACGTCGCTGATGGTATAGGTGCGGAGGACGCCCGCGCCCTGGGACCGGGCCGGGGGACTGACGCTGGCCAGCACCACCAGCGCCACGGCGACGGCGGTCAAGGCCCACCATGTCCGTCTCATCGGTCTCCCTCCTCGCAACCGTGATGCCTGCGTCATGACACTCCTGTGAACCGCGGGTCCAGCGCGTCCCGGAGCGCATCTCCCAGCGCGTTGTAGCTCAGCACCGAGAGCATGATCATCACGCCCGGGTAGATGGCCAGGTCGGGCCGGTTCCACACATAATATTGGGCGCCGCTCAGCATATTCCCCCAGGTGGGTGTGGGCGGCTGCACGCCCAGTCCCAGGTAGCTGAGCCCCGACTCCACCAGGATGGCGTAGGCGACACCCAGGGTGGCCGCGACGATTACCGATGGCACCGCCTGGGGCATCACGTGCCGCAGGAGAATGTGGCCGTCGCGGCACCCCAGGGCGCGCGCGGCTGCCACGAACTCCTGGGGGAGCACCCTCAGGACCTCCGCGCGAACCACCCTGGCCACCACCATCCACCCGGTGAGCCCGATCACCAGGATGACGTTGAGGGTGCCGCTCCCGAAGAGGGCGAGCACCAGCAGTGCCAGGAAGAAGGTGGGCACGGTCAGCATGCCGTCGGCCATGCGCATGACCACCGCATCCACCAGGCCGCCGTGGTAGCCGCCCAGGGCGCCCATGGCCACGCCCACGGTGACGGCCACCGCCATGGCCGCGAAGCCCACCGAGAGGCTGATGCGGCCGCCGAAGATGAGGCGGGACAGCACGTCGCGCCCGGTCTCGTCGGTGCCGAGAGGATGCTCGCGCGAGCGCGCGGCGAACCTCTGGAGGAGGTCCACCGCGTCCGGGGGGTAGGGCGCCAGCGCGTGAGCCAGGATGGCCGCGGCGTGTACGACCACCAGGAACGCCAGCGCCACCAGGGCCAGGCGGTTGCGGCTGAAGCGGCGCCAGACGTGCCCGAAGCCGCGCGGCGCGGCGGCCGTCTCGGCGTGCGCTACGAAGCTGTGTTGGGAATGTATCAAGAGCGAAACACCTTGACGCTACGTAGCTGGGGCCGGCGCGGTGACCAGGATCCGATGTGCCATGGCCTATTCCAGCTTGATGCGGGGGTCCAGCGCCACGTACGCCAGATCGGCGGCGAGATTCCCCAGGATGACCAGCACGGCTACGAACATGGTAATCCCCATGATCACCGGGTAGTCGCGGGTGATGGCCGAGTCGACCGCCAGGCGGCCCAGCCCGGGCCAGGCGAAGATGGACTCGGTGATGACGGTGCCGCCCAGCAGCCTGGGGACAATCACGCCGAGCACGGTCACCACGGGGATGAGGGCGTTCCTGAAGGCATGGCGTCCAAGCACCGCGATCTCCGCCAGGCCCTTCGCCCGCGCCGTGCGGATGTAGTCCTGCGCCACCACCTCCACCATGCTGGAGCGGGTGTACCGGGCCAGCTGGGCCGTGGGGAAGGTGGAGAGGACGGCGGCCGGCATGATCAGGTGGCGCAGCAGGTCGGAGTAGCGGAAGGGCTCGCCCGCGGTCACCATGCCCGCCGACGGCAGCCAGCGCAGGTGCACCGAGAAGATGATGATGAACATGATGCCCAGCCAGAAGACGGGGATGCTCACGCCCAGAAACGCGGTGACGGTCGCGGCGTAGTCCACCACCGAGTAGCGGCGCACCGCGGAGGCGATGCCGAGCGGGAGGGCCGCGATGACGGCCAGCCCGAGCGCGGCACCGGAGAGCAGCAGGGTGTTCGGCACCCGCTCCAGGACCAGGCGCGTCGTGGGGAGAC
>JACQTN010000513.1 GCA_016210785.1 Armatimonadota bacterium | reverse complement strand
GCACCACCCCGAGCACAAGAGCACCGCCTACGACCTGGCGCTCATCGCCCGCGCTGCGATGATGAATCCCGAGTTCGCGAAGATCGTCGGCACGAGCACCTGGACCTGGGAACACCCTACCGACACCCGGGTGCTCGTGAACCGCAACCGCCTGCTGTGGCAGTTCTCGGGGGCGGACGGCGTGAAGACGGGATGGACCAGCCAGTCCGGCCGCTCCCTCGTGGCCTCCGCCACACGAGATGGATGGCGCCTCATCTCTGTGGTGCTGAACGCCCCGATGATGTTCACCGAGTCCATGAGGCTGCTCAACCACGGGTTCGACAGCTTCGCTTCGCTCAAGGTGGCCCCCAGGGGCGCGGTGCTGGCCCGCGCGCACGTCGGAGAGCAGGAGTTGCGGGCGATCGTACTCGCAGACGTCTACGCGGTGGTGCCAAAGGGCAGGACGGTGACCTCGCGGGTGACCCTGCGCCGGGACCTTACCCTGCCCATCGCGCGGGGCAGCAACGTTGGCGAGGCCGTCTTTCTCAACGCCGGCGCGGAGGTCGCGCGCGCGCCGCTCGTCGCCGCGGGCGACATCTATCCCCCGTCCATGGCCGCCCGCATCCGCCGCTGGCTGCGGAGCTGGCAGTTGTGGTGGCGGTAGGGGGCACACCGATCCGGGACACCACCATGGCCGACGCTGACGCCCGCTTCTGGAGCCTGCGATCCTTCCTCTTCGTACCAGGCGGGCAGTCCCGGATGATCGAAAAGGCGCGGACGTTGGCCGCCGACGCCATCATTCTGGACCTCGAAGACGCGGTCGCCCCGGACGGAAAGGCCGCCGCCCGCGCGCTGGTGGCCCGGGCACTCGAGGAGGGATTCCCGGCGTCGCCGGTGGTGCTGGTGCGGGTCAACGGCTGCGCCAGCGGCCTGCTGGAGGACGACCTGGCGCAGGTGGTGCGGCCGCGCGTGGACGGGATCTGCCTGCCCAAGTGCCAGGACGCCCAGGAGGTCCTGCTGCTGGACCGCCTGCTCGCCGACGCCGAGCGGCGGACGGGAAAACCTGCGGGAGCGCTGTGGCTCGTGCCTTTCATCGAAAGCCCCGGTGCGGTGCTGGAGGCGGCGCAGATCGCCGCCGGTGCGCCGCGGGTGGCGGCGCTCTCCTTCGGTGCGGAAGACCTGGCCGCGGCGATGGGCATCGCCCGCACCAGGGAAGGCGACGAAGTGGTCTACCCGCGGGCCCACATGGCGCTCGCCGCCCACGCCGCGGGGCGGGCGGCCATCGACGGTGTCTTCATCGACTTTCGCGATGCCGACGGCCTGGAGCAAGACATCCGGCGGGGAAGGAGTCTCGGGTACACCGGCAAGCAGCTTATCCACCCGTCGCAGATCGAGCCCACCAACCGTCTGTTCTCTCCCGATCCGGAGGTGGTGGCGCGGGCGCGGCGGATGGTCGACACCTTCGACGCTGCGGTGGCGGCGGGGCAGGGCGTGGTGGTGGTGGACGGGCAGATGGTGGACCGGCCGGTGGCGGAGAGGGCGCGACGGATGCTGGCAGTGGCCGCGGCCCACGCGGCGCGCGCGGGTCACGAGCCCGGTCCGGGCGGGACGGCGTGAGCGGAGGGCCACCGTGAGGCGTCTGCCACTCTGTGCAAGGAGTTCATTGGGTTGGCACCACCCACTCGGCTTATGAGCGCCAAGGACCGCGTGAAGTGGGACCGGCGGTACTCGGAGGGCGACCGGCTGCACGACGGGCCGCCGTCAGGCCTTCTCGTCCGGTGGATCGACCGGCTGCCGCGCGGGAGGGCGCTGGACGTGGCCTGCGGGCTGGGTCGCCACGCCCGCTTTCTCGCCCGGCACGGTTACCAGGTGGACGCCGTGGACATCTCGCCGGTGGCGGTGGCGGAGGCGCGGCGGCGCGCCCAGGCGGAGAACCTGCGCGTGCACTTCGTCGTGGCCGACCTGGACACGATGCCGCTGCCTGCGGAGCGGTACGACCTGATCGTGTGCACCTTCTTCCTGATGCGTTCGCTATTCGAAGGGTTGATGGCGGCGCTGCGGCCGGGCGGGGCGCTCCTGTACGAGACGCACGTGGAGCCGCCGGCGCTCGACGGCGGCGAGGTCGGCGGCCCGTCCGACGCGGCACACTACCTGCGGTCCAACGAGCTGCTGCGCGCGTGTCTGGACCTGCGGATCGTGTTCTACGAGGAGACGGTGGAAGAGGACCGGGGTCGGAGGACCGCCGTGGCGAGGCTCGTGGCGTTCAGGCCGCCGGCCAGGGCGGCCGCGGAGGCGCGGGGATGACGCGGCCGGGGATGCCGTGGCGCTTAGCGGCCGTGGCGGCGCTGGCCGCCACCTGCGCGGCGGGGCTGGTAGAATCTGCGGGTGCAGCGTCCGGATTCCCGCTGCGCATCCACGACGCTCTCCGGCGCACGGTCGTGCTGCCGGCGCCGCCCCGCCGCATCGTCTCCCTGGCGCCGAGCGTGACGGAGACCCTGTTTGCGCTGGGGCTGGACGCGGAGATCGTGGGCGTCAGCGCCGCTGACGACTACCCGGTGGCGGCGCGGGGCCGGTCCAGGGTCGGCGGGGTAGAGCTGGACTACGAGCGAATCGCCGCGTTGCGGCCCGATCTCGTCGTCGGCGTCGCCAGCCTCCAGCGGTCGAGCCTGCAGCGCCTGGTGGGCCTCGGCCTTCCGGTGCTGGCCGTGGACGTCGCCGGCGTCGATGACGTGCTGGGTGTCATCCGCGTGCTGGGCAAAGTGACAGGGCGCGAGGGCGCCGCGGCGTCGCTGGTGGCGGGGCTGCGCCGACGGATCGAGGAGGTCACCAGGATCACCGCCCGTGCCGCCACCCGGCCCCGCGTCTACGTGGAGATCTGGCCCGAACCCTTGATGACCGCATCTGTCGGCACCTACCTCCACGACCTGATCGAGCGGGCAGGTGGGCGCAATGTCTTCGGCGACCTGCGCGGGTGGCCCCAGGTCGGCGCCGAGACGGTGATCCGGCGGAATCCGGAAGTCATTTTGATCAGCGGCGGCGGATCTGTGGTCGGCCTGCGGGCCCGGCGGGGATGGCAGGCCGTGGCCGCCGTGCGGGCCGGCCGCATTCACGTGGTGCAGGGCGCGCTGATCGCCAGACCGGGACCGCGCCTGGTGGATGGCCTGGAGGCGGTCGCCCGCATCCTCCACCCCACCCTCTTCTCGCAGCATTACCTTCCCGCGGTGGCCACAGGCGCGCTGGCGGGGGGCGCGACCATCCAAGCGGGCCGCTGATCGGAACGGCCTGCCCTGCGCTTCGCCATGTCGTCTTCTCCGCCGATCTTGCGCGCCGAGGGCCTGCACGTCAGGTTCGGGGGCGTGGAGGCGCTCGGAGGCGTCTCCTGTGATGTGCAGGCCGGCGAGTTCTTCGGCATCATCGGGCCCAATGGCGCCGGGAAGACCACACTGTTAAGGGTGCTGCACGGGGTGGTGCGGTTCGCCGCGGGCACGGT
>JACQTN010000502.1 GCA_016210785.1 Armatimonadota bacterium | reverse complement strand
CGGTGACGCCGCGCGCGCCCGCTTCGTCCATCATGTTCAGCGCCAGCACCCTCGGGATGCCCATTTCGGCGACCTGCGCGGTCAGCAGCCGGGTGCGCCGCAGGCTCTTCGCATCGCCCACCTGCACGACCGCGCGGAGCGGCTCGCGGAGCAGCACCGACGCCGTCACCTGCTCGTCCTCGGTGTGCGCGGGGAAGCCGACGATGCCCGGCGTATCGAGCACGGCAACATTCGGCTCGAAGCGCGCGGTGCCGCGGGCGACCGACACGGTCGTGCCGGGGTAGTTGGCCACGGTGACGTAGCGGCCGGTCAGCCGCTGGAAGAGAACCGACTTGCCCACGTTGTGCTGGCCGACCAGGGCGATGCTGCCCTGGGCGGCGGGCGCCTCGGACGGCGCGCTGGTGTGGCAGGTGGCCATGCCGTGCACCCTCTCGGGCGGTATGGATGTCCTTACAGCGGTTCTTAGAGCGTCCGAATCCCATGATAAGGAGTACCCCGCACCCGCCACATCGGGCGCCCATTGTATTCTGCGGAGGCACGCGCCCGCCCGGGGAGCTCACCTGATGAACCGCAGGCTCCGACAGTATCCAGGGCGATCAGAGTGCCTTGGACCGCCGCCGCTTTGATCGCGGGTGCCCTGGCTGCGAGCGCCGCACGTGCCGCAGGAACGTTGACACCGGGGGCGGTCGCGTTGTATATGTAAACAAGCGCATATTTGCATACCCGCGGAGGTCCTCGTTGCACGACATCATCAGCGCACTGAAAGCCCTGGCCGACCCGACTCGCCTGAGAGTGATTGTCCTCCTCGTGCAGGTCCCGGACGGGGTGTGCGTGTGCGAGCTCGTCGATGCCCTCCGGCTTCCCCAGTACCAGGTCTCCCGGCATCTCTCGCTTTTGCGAGCCGCGAGGCTGGTCGAGGGCCGGCGGAGAGGAACGTGGGTTTTCTACCGGTTGCGGTCCGGGCTGCCGCGCGCCGTCACGCGCGTGCTGCGCGCCATCGGGGCGGCCGGCTCTGACGGGCCGGCTGCCGAGGATCGACAGAGGCTACACCGGCGGCTGCGCCTGCGCCAGGACGGGGTCTGCGTGGTCGGCTATGTGCCCGACCACCCCTTCCGGGAGATCATTCCGGTCCGTCCCCTCCCAGTCTCGAAAGGAGCGACACACCATGCACCGTCAACGCACCCCTGAACCGGTCCTGACTCCGGAAGAGGTGGACGCTTCCCCGGGCATCGTGCATGCCCGACCGGGCACGGCGACGAAGGCGCTGGGCCTGTTCGAACGCTACCTGAGCCTGTGGGTCGCCGTCTGCATGGTGGCTGGCGTATTGATCGGGAAGGCGCTTCCTGGCCTGGTCGACGGCCTGCGCCGCCTGGAGTTCGGTGAGGGCAGTCAGATCAATGTCCCGATCGCCGTGCTCATCTGGCTGATGATCATCCCGATGATGATGAAGGTCGACTTTGCCGCCATCCGCACCGTCGGCCGGCGCCCGCGCGGGCTGTTCGTGACGCTGTTTGTCAACTGGCTGGTCAAGCCATTCTCGATGGCGCTGATCGCCTGGCTCTTCTTCCGCCACGTCTTCGTTGCGTGGATCGCGCCGGCCGAGGCCGATCAGTACATCGCCGGGGCCATCATCCTGGCCGCGGCGCCGTGCACTGCCATGGTGTTTGTGTGGAGTTACCTCACCGACGGCGACCCCGCCTACACGCTGATGCAGGTCTCGGTGAACGACCTGCTCATGCTCGTCCTCTTCGCCCCCGTTGTGCGCTTTCTGGTCAGCGGCGCGGCTTCGCTGGAGATTCCTTTCCGCGTGCTGCTCTATTCCGTGGCGATCTTCATCCTGGTCCCGCTGGTGGCGGGCACGGGGTTGAGGAACTGGTTCATCCGGCGTCGGGGCGCCGTATGGTTCCTGGACACGTTGCTGCCACGGTTTGCCCCGGTGAGCATGGGGGCGCTGCTGGCGACGCTGGTGCTGATCTTCGCGTTCCAGGCCGACAACATCACCGGCAAGAGCTTCCACGTGATCTTGATCGCGATCCCGATCCTCATCCAGGTGTACTTCAACTCCTCGCTGGCGTACGGGCTCATGCGGTTGTTCCGGGTCAGGCACGCGGTCGCCGCGCCGGGGGCGCTGATCGGAGCCAGCAACTTCTTCGAGCTGGCCGTCGCCACGGCGATCGCCCTGTTCGGCCCAGGGTCCGGTGCCGCACTGGCCACCGTCGTCGGCGTCCTGATCGAAGTGCCGGTGATGCTGTCGGTGTGCTCGGTGTGCAACCGCACCCGGCACTGGTTCCCAGCCGTCGAGGAAGCTGACTAGGAAAGGCGCGGATGCTATCCCGCATCCTGGTTGCGACAGACGGGTCAGAGGCTTCCGATCGCATGATCGAGTGTGCGACAGGTCTCCGCCGGGTCGGCAGCCGGGAGGCGATCCTCGTCCACGTCTTCAACGTGCGCACCGTTGGCGGCCTGTACGAATCCCTGAAAGCGCTGATGCTTCCGCGGTTGGAGGCGCAGCGAGGCCTGCTGCAGGCGGCGGGGTTTGAGGTTGTGGTCGAGACGCCGCTGGGCATTCCCTTCGTCGAAATCAACAGGCTGGCTGACGAGCGGTCCTGTGCGCTGGTGGTGGTTGGATCGTTGGGTGAGTCCCTCATCGGGGAGCTGCTCCTGGGCTCGACGGCGCACTCCGTGCTCCAGAACGCGGTTGTGCCTGTCCTGCTGGTGCGCCTGGAGATCACGGACGATGAGGATGACGGGCGACGCTGCCGGGCCATCGGTGAGGATCTCTTCGCGCATATCCTGTTCCCGACCGACTT
>JACQTN010000492.1 GCA_016210785.1 Armatimonadota bacterium | reverse complement strand
GGCAGGGCCACTGGATGCCGCCCGCCTCCAGGCGCGCATGGCTGATGCCGCCGAAGATGGGGCAGAGTGCGGCGATCTCGCCCATGATCTCGTCGGTAGACCCGTAGCCCCACCGTAACGGGCGGCCGAGCCGCCGGCCGATTCGCCCGCCCAGGTCGCCGATGATTTCCCAGTCCGGGCGGGCTTCCCCGGGCGGCGGGACGACCTGGCGCAGGAGCTGCATGCGCCGCTCGGCGTTGGTGAAGGTCCCGCTCTTCTCCGCGAAAGAGGCCGCCGGCAGTACCACGTGGGCCAGCCGCGCCGTCTCGGTGAGGAAGATCTCCTGGACCACGAGGAAGTCCAGGGCGTGCAGCGTCCGGTCCATCAGGTTCGCGTCCGGGTTGGTCATGAGCAGGTTCTCGCCCATGATGTACATCGCCTTGATCTTCCCGGCCGCCGCCTCGCGCATCATCTCGATGAACGTCAGGCCGCGTGTCTCGGGGAGGGAGAATGCCTGCGCCGCGCCGGACCGGGGATTCACCCAGGCCCGGGCGAATTTCGCCCGGACCTCGGGGTCGGCGGCCTGCTGATAGCCGGGGTAGACGTTAGGCAGGGCGCCCATATCGCAGCCGCCCTGCACGTTGCACTGGCCCCGCAGCGGGTTGACGCCGGTGGACGGCCGGCCCACGTGCCCCGTGATCATGGCCAGGTTCGCCATCGTCTTCACCAGCTCGGTCCCGTTGGCGCGCTCGGTGATGCCCATCCCGTACAGGATGGTGGAGGCGCCTCGCGGCGCATCCCCGCGTCCATTCCCGCCGACCGCCTGACCGTGTCCCCCGACCGCCTGGCCATTCCTTCCGGTCCCGCCGGGGGGCGCCTCGTGCCCCGCGGTCCCGCGCCGCAGCCCCAGGGCGTAGAGCCGTGCCGCCTCCAGGATCTGATCGGCCGGCACGCCGCAGGCGAGACTGGCAACCTCGGGCGTCCAGGGTTCCAGCGACGCCGACAGAGCCTCGAACCCCTCCGTGCGCTCGGTGATAAACGCCGCGTCGTGCCAGCCCTGCGTGACGATGGCGTTGAGCATTCCCAGGTAGAGGGCATGGTCGGTTCCGGGCCGCGGGCGCAGATGCAGCGCCGCGTGCCGGGCCAGGCTGATGACGCGCGGGTCGATGACGATCAGGGTCGCGCCGCGCTTCGTGGCCCGGATCACCTCGTAGGAGATGATGGGGTGGGCCTCGCCGGTGTTGGACCCGATCACCAGGATGCAGTCGGCGTCCCGGATCTCGCGGGTGCTGTTGGTTGTCGCCCCGCTTCCGAACGCGGCGGCCAGACCGGCCACCGAGGGGGCGTGTCAGAGGCGGGCGCAGAGGTCGACGTTGTTGGTGCCGATCGATCCCCGCATCAACTTCTGAAAGACGTAGTTCTCTTCGTTGGTGCACTGAGCCGAGCCGATGCCCGCCACGGCGTCGGGTCCGTGGGTCATCACCACGGCGGCCAGGCGATCCGCCACCAGATCCAGGGCGACCTCCCAGTCCACCTCCACGTGGGTCTCCGCCGGGACCGGCGTGCGTCCCAGCGGTGGATGGGTAACGTCCGCCGCCGGAGGATCGGCCACCATGCCGAGGGCATAGGCGAGATCGCGCCGCACCAGCGGGCGGCGGAGCCGGTCGGGATGGTGGACGAAGCCCAACCCGAACCGCCCCTTGGTGCACAGGAATTCACCATTGACGGAGGCGCCGGGATAGCCTGAGACCGAGACGATCTGGCCGTTGCGGGTGGCCACCTCGAGCCCGCAGCCGGTGCCGCAGTAGGGGCAGACGGTGCGGGTCCGCTTCAGTTCCCACTCGCGGCCCTTGCCGATCCGCTCCACGGGCACGAGCGCCGCGGTGGGACAAACCTGGACACAGTTGCCGCAGAAGGTGCAGGACGTCTCCTGTAGCGGGGCGTCAAACGGCGTGGCGATGTAGGACCCGAAACCGCGTTGTGCCACCTCGATGGCGTTGGCGCCCACGATCTCGTCGCACACGCGGACGCACCGCGTGCAGGAGATGCAGTACTGGTGGTCGCGGATGAAGAAGGCGTTGTCGTCCTGGTAGAGCGTGCGGGAGAACTCCATCTCGTGGGTGCTCTCCGCCAGCCCGAACTCGTAGGCGTAGCGCTGGAGGTCGCAGTTGCCCGCCTTCTCGCAGATGGCGCAGCGCATAGGATGATCAGAGAGCAGGAGGTCGAAGACCTCCCGGCGGTACGCCTGCAGCCGGTCGCTTCGCGTGGTGATCACCATGCCTTCGGCGGCCGCCAGACCGCAGCTCGGCGCCGGTGCCGGTTTTCCCTCCACCTCCACCAGGCAGAGCCGGCACCCGCCCCACGGCGTCAGCTCGGGATGGTGGCACAGCCGGGGGACCTCGATGCCCGCGCCCAGGGCAGCGTCCAGCACGGTGGCGCCCTGGACCGCCTTCACAGTCCTGCCGTCGATGGTCAGGGTGATCATCGCCGTCACCTCAACCCCTCGCATTTGCCGGCGGGGCAGCGCCGGTGGTGGATGTGGGCCTCGTACTCGTCCCGGAAGTACCGGAGGGTCGTCAACACCGGGTTGGGGGCCGTCGTCCCCAGCCCGCACAACGACGTGGCCTGGACGGTGTGGGCCAGTTGCTCCAGGCGCTCGATGTCGCCGGGCCTCCCGTCCCCCCGGGTGAAGCGGGTGAGCATGCCGAGCATCTTGCGCGTCCCGATGCGGCAGGGGACGCACTTGCCGCACGACTCCTCCTGGGCGAAGCTGAGGAAGTAGCGGGTCAGATCCACCATGCAGGCGGTGTCGTCCACCACCACCATGCCGCCCGAGCCCATGATGGCCCCGGTGGCCCGCAGCTCCTCATAGTCCACGGGGGTGTCCAGGAGCGCCGCGGGCAGGCATCCGCCGGAGGGACCGCCGATCTGCACCGCCTTGAAAGCGCGGCCGTCCCGGATGCCGCCGCCGACGTCGAAGATCACCTGGCGCAGGCTCACGCCGATTGGTACCTCCACCAGGCCGGTGAGGCGCACCGCGCCGGTGAGCGCGAAGGTCTTGGTGCCGCCGCTGCGGGAGGTTCCCAGGCGGGCGTACCAGTCGGCGCCGCCCGTCAAGATGGTCGGGATACTGGCGTAGGTCTCCACGTTGTTGATGTTGGTGGGGTGGCCCCACAGTCCCGACTCGGCCGGGTACGGCGGGCGCATGCGGGGCGCGCCTCGCTTGCCTTCGATGGAATGCATCAGCGCCGTCTCCTCCCCGCACACGAACGCGCCGGCCCCTTCCTTGACG
>JACQTN010000536.1 GCA_016210785.1 Armatimonadota bacterium | reverse complement strand
GATGAACATGTGCGCCGCCAGTTCGGAGACGCCGAGTCTGATCAGGGCTGGCGCCACCATGACCGCCGCGATGATGTAGGTGGCGGTAATGGGAAGGGCCAGCCCCAGAACCCACAGGGCGACCCCGGCGAAGATCAGCGTGAGGAAGAGGTTTCCACCGGCGGCGGTGACGATGATGTCGGCGATCTTCAGTCCCAGCCCGGTCAGGTTTGTCACGCCGACGATGATCCCGGCGGCGGCCGTGGTCACCGCTACGCTGAGGACCTGCTTGCTCCCGTTGGCCAGCGCGGTCACGCCCTTCTCCCCATTCAGGGCGATCCGCCCGACTCCCAGCCGACGACGCGCGACCGCCGCCACCAGGAAGAACGCCGCCACGACCGCCCAGACGACGGTGTTCACAGGCGGCAGGGTGCGCTGCTGCCGGATCACCCACGCGAGGAGCAGGGCGAGCGCGGCAATCGCCAGCCACGGCCAGACCGGATGGCGCTCCGCGGTGCGCTTGGTTTCGACCAGTGCCGTTTCGCGGCGGAGGAAGGAAGTGAACAGGGCGATGATCGTCGCCCACAGCACAGCGTTGATGGCGGTAAAGCCGTAGATCATGAAGAGCGGGATGACGATGAGCGAACTGAGCAGGTACCAGTAGCGCAGCACCAGCCGCAGCGGATTCTCGGCGGCGATGTCCACCTGCTTCAGGTGGAAGCGGCGCGCATCCAGCTCGATCATGATGAAGATGGCCAGGTAGTAGAGGATTGTGGGGATGATGGCCATCTTCAGGACCTGCAGGTAGGAGATCTTCAGGATCTCGGCGATTAGAAACGCGGCCGCACCCAGGATGGGCGGGGAGATGACCGCGCCGATGCCACCCGCCGAGAGAAGGCCGCCCGCCGACTCCTTGTCGTAGCCGGCGCGCTGCAGCAGGGGGTAGGCGATGGCGCCCACCGTGACCGTGGTGGCCACGCCGCTGCCGGACGGTCCGCCCAGGAGGAACGATGCCACCGTCACGGCCTGGCCCGCGCCGGTGCGGCGCCGGCCCGTGATGGCGAAGGCGAGATCCACAAAGAACTTGCCCGCCCCCGAGGAGTCCAGGACGGCTCCGTAAATCGTGAACAAGATAATGAACGTCGACGAAACGTCGATGGGCACCCCGAAGATGCCCTCCAGTGTCATGTACATCTGCCCGATGACGCGCGCGTAATCGTACCCGCGGTGGGTAAAGGGAGGCGGCAGCCAGGGGCCCACGAACGCATATAGCAGGAATCCCACCACCAGCAGCGCCAGCGCGCGGCCCACGGTGCGGCGCGTGGCCTCGATGACCAGCAGCACCGTCAGCGTGCCGAAGAGCAGGTCCCACGCGTTTGGGGTCACCGTGCGGTAGATGAAGGCCTCGAAGTCTGTGAAGACGTAGCCCAGCGCGACCACCGAGAGCAGCGCCAGAGCCACGTCGGTCCAGTGGATGCGCGCGCGCCACCGCGGCCCCGCGGGGTACAGCAGGAAGGCCAGAAAGAGGACCAGCAGCAGGTGCAGCGTGCGGTGGATCTGCTGGACGTAGGTGGTCTGGGTAGCGTAGAGGTGGTACAGCGACATGGCCACGGCCACCGCGGTGGTGAACATTCCCGCAGTGCCGGCCAGCCGGCGCATACCGCCTTCAAACTCTTCGACCAGTTCCTCCGCTTTTTGAAGTGCCGCGTCGGGTGTCTGGGGTTCGGCCATGGCTCGTGTGGATACCTCTTAGCCTTCTCCCGCGCACCCCTGGGTCATGGCGCAAAGACACTCCACCCAACCTTACTGGCTAGACGGTCGGCCTGGACAAGGATGACGTCAGCGCGTGCCACAGCCGCCCCGCCGGCGACGGCAGCCGCCGCAGCCGCAGCAGCACGCGGCTGCCGTCGCCGGCGTGCTCAGACAGGGGGATCTCCTTCCCCCCCGCGATGACGAGCCGCTGCTGTCCGATCCGTCCAACCCGGAGCACGACGTGGGGAACGACGACGTCCATCACTTCCGCCACGGCGAGATCGTCCCGGTGGATGATGGGCACGGAAAGGCGATAGTACTCCAGCACCGCCTCTTTGGAGGAAGCGATGCGGCGCAGGCGCATGCGGCCGTCGGCCAGCACCTCGTACCACTCCCAGGCGGGTGCGTCGTAGATGGAGTGCCGGTACCGGAGCGCAAACGTGGAGCCCGGGCTCACCGGCTCGCGGACGAGGGTGCGGTCGCCGTCCAGGTCCACGGCTTCCAGGACGAGGCCGCCGGGACGGGCCGCGGCCAGCGCCGCCGCCAGCAGGACGGCCGCGCCGGCCCCGACCAGGATGCGGCGCGCGCTCAGGCGCCCATGCCGCACGGCGTGGCGCATGGTCCGGCGGCTGGCGGGATCAGAAACCGGCGACCCCGCGCTCCCGGAAGTAGCGGATCGCGCCCTCGTGGAAAGGCAGCGGAGACCGGGCCGCCACGTTGAGCAGCGTGATGTTCTGGGCCTCCCGGTGCACGGCCACCAGGTCGGGCTTGCGGTCAAACATCAGCTTCACGATGCGGTAGGCCAGATCCGCGGGGAAGTCTTTGTGCACCACCAGCAGGTTGGCCACCCCGATGGTGGGCACGTCCTCCGCCATCCCCGGGTAGGCGACCTTCGGCATCACGGACTTGAAGTACAGCGCCCCGTACTGCTTCTGCAGCCCGGCCAGGGCGGGATCGAGGGGCACCATCCGGATGCGGACACCCGGCGAGCTGGCCAGGTCCAGCACCGCTGAGGTGGGCAGGCCGCCCGACCAGAAGAAGGCGTCGATCTTGCGGTCCTTGAGGGCGTCCACCGACTGCGCCACCCCGAGCCGCTCCCGCCGGACGTCGCGGGCCGGGTCGATCCCCACCGCCTCCAGGATACGCAGGGCCGTGACCTCCGTGCCGCTGCCCGGCGCGCCCACCGAGACGCGCTTCCCCCTCAGGTCGGTCAGCGTGCGGACCGGTCCGCCGTCGAGCGCCACCAGGTGGTTGTAGTTGTTGTAGAGGGGCACGAGCGTCACGACAGGCACGGGGCTCCCGCGGAACGCCGCCTGCCCCTTGACGGCGTCGTAGGCCGTATCGGCCAGCGTCAGGGCCAGATCGGCACGCTTCGAGCCGATGAGCTTCATGTTGTCCACTGAGGCCGCGGTCACCTCGCTCGTCGCCTGTACGCCCGGGATCTGCCGTGAGATGAGCGCAGCCAGGCCGCCGCCCAGAACAAAGTAGACGCCGCCGGTACCGCCCGTCACGATGCTCAGCCGCTGCATCTGCTGGGCGTCCGCGCTTTCCGGGGCGGAAGCGGCGGCAACGAGCGCCAGGGCGAGCATCGCGACGGTGCACAGGGTGAGCGCGCGGCGCCCTGCCCGGCCGTGGGATGTGGTCATGACGGATCCTCCCTTGCCTCAATCTCGTGACATCGGATACCTCTGTTCCATTTCTCGTCGCTCGCGG
>JACQTN010000489.1 GCA_016210785.1 Armatimonadota bacterium | reverse complement strand
GCACACGCGGCCATGAAGGTCACGGGGCCGCTGGCCAACCGCCGGGTGCGGCAGGCCATTGCCTACGCCTTTGACTACGACGCGCTCAACAAGGGCGTGCTGGGCGGGCGGTCGCGCCAGCCTCTGGGGCCGATCCCGTTCGGGGTCTGGGGCCTGGATGAGACGCTGAAGCCCTACCGGCGGGACATCGAGCGGGCACGGAAATTGATGGCCGAGGCGGGCCACCCGCAGGGCGGGTTCAACGTGACGATCCAGACCATCGTCGCCTTCGGGTGGTGGCAGACGCGCAAGGCGCAGATCCTCCAGCAGAACCTGTCGGAGTTGGGCATCAAGGCGACAATCGACGACAAGGCCGACGCGGCCACCTTCCTCCGGGCGATCTGGGCCAAGGAGAAGGGCCCCAACATGTACTTCTGGACCAGCCGCAACTCGATCGACGACCCGGACTTCGAGATGCGGCGCATGTATCACTCCGCGTTCACGGGGGCGCGCGGCGTCAACGGGATGTGGTACAGCAACAGGCTGCTCGACAAGCTCTTCGATGAGGCGCTGGAGTCCACCGACATCGCCAGGCGCAAGGCGGTGTACGTGCGCATTCAGCGGCTGCTGTACGACGACGTCCCGGCGCTGTGGGCGGCACAGACCAACTGGTACATCACGCGCCGCGACGCGGTCCAGAACTACCTCTGGAACCCGTTCAGCATCGGCGTCCCCAACTTCTACCAGCTATGGTTGTCGCGCTAGCCACATCCCCTCTCCCTTCGGGGAGAGGGTAAGGGTGAGGGGGGCGGCCGGCGCGTATGTGGGCGTACCTGGCGCGGCGGGCGGCGGGGCTGGTGGCGGTGCTCTTCGGCATGTCGCTGGTCACCTTCGCGATTTCCCACGTCATACCCGCCGACCCGGCCGCCGCCGCCGCGGGACTCAACGCCGGCCAGGAGCAGATCGAGCAGATCCGCCGGGAGATGGGCCTGGACCGGCCGCTGGTGGAGCAGTACCTCCGTTACGTCACCGGCATCCTGCTGCGCGGCGACTTCGGCCAGTCCATCATGAACCAGCGCCCCGTGCTGCAGGATATCCTCACCTTTCTCCCCGCCAGCGTGGAGCTGGCGCTGGTCAGCCTGATCTTGTGCGTGCCGCTGGGCATCCTTCTCGGGACCTTCACCGCGGTGCGCGCCGGCCGCGCCTCCGACGCGCTGACCCGCCTGCTGGCCATCCTGGGGATCTCGATGCCCGTCTTCCTGGTGGCCCTGCTGCTGCAGCTCTTCCTTTATAAGTATCTGCGCTGGTTCCCGCCGGGCGGCCGCATCGCGTTCGCCGTGGGGCCGCCGGAGTCCATCACCGGGCTCTACCTGGTGGACAGCGCGCTGACCGGGAACTGGGCCGCGTTCTGGAGTGCGCTGCATCACCTCGGCCTGCCGGCGATCACCCTGGCCATCGCCAACCTGGCGGTCATCACCCGCATGACGCGCTCGGCGGTGCTGGAGATCCTGGCGCAGGACTACGTGCGCACGGCGCGGGCGAAGGGGCTGCGGGAGCCGGTGGTGCTGGTCCGGCACGCCCTGAAGAACGCGCTGGTGCCCGTGGTCACCGTGCTGGGGTTGCAGCTCGCCTCGCTCATCGCCTACGTTTTCCTGGTGGAGGTCATCTTCTCGTGGCCGGGGATCGGCTCGTACGCGGTGCGCGCCATCCTGGGGCTGGACTTCCAGGCCATCATGGGGATCACGCTGCTGTTCAGCACCATCTACGTGGTCGTCAACTTCCTGGTGGATCTCACCTACCTGTGGCTCGATCCGCGCATCAGCTACTGATGGGGGCCGGGGCAGCCGGAGGGTGCAGGTGAGAGCGGTCCCGGTGCCCGGCGAAGGCGTGGGCAGCCTGATCGCGGTGGCCTGGCGGACCCGCCGCGCGGCGTGGGTGCGCCGGCTGCGCGGCAACGCCGGCGCGCTGATCGGCCTGGGCCTGCTGCTGCTCCTGGCGGCCGTGGCCGCGTTCGGCCCGCGCCTGGCGCCCGCCGATCCCTACCGGATCCAGGTCGTGGACAAGTTCCTGCCGCCCACCCTTGCGCATCCCTTCGGCACCGACGAACTGGGGCGCGACTTGCTCAGCCGGACCGTGGTGGGCGCGCGCATCTCCGTGCGGGTGGCGGTCACCGTGCTGGCCATCGCCGGCAGCACCGGCGTGGTGCTGGGGACCATCTCCGGCTACAAGGGCGGCGTGGTGGACGAGGTGGTCATGCGGGCCGCCGACGTCTTCTTCGCGTTCCCCTCGTTCCTGCTGGCCATGGCCATCGTGGCCGCGCTGGGCCCCGGCATCACCAACGCCATCCTGGCCATTGGCATCGCCTGGTGGCCGCGATACGCGCGCCTGATGCGCGGGCAGATCCTGAGCCTGCGCGAGACGCTCTACGTGGAGTCCGCCCGGGCGCTGGGTGCGGGCGATGCGCGCGTGATGTTCCGGCACATCCTGCCCAACTGCCTGGCCGCGTTGTTCGTGCAGGCGACCATGGACGCAGGCCTGGCGATCCTCACCACGGCCAGCCTGTCCTTCGTGGGGCTGGGCGCCACGCCGCCCATGGCGGAGTGGGGCTCCATGGTGGCGCAGGGGCGGACGTTCATCCTGACGGCATGGTGGGTACCGATCTTTCCCGGGACGGCGATCGCCCTGACGGTGGCGGCGTTCACCTATCTCGGGGATGGGCTGCGCGACCTGCTGGACCCGCAGCTGCGCAGCCGCGGAGGCGTGTGATGGTTGCCCAGGGTAGAGCAGCAGGCAGGTAGTGTTCCTGGAGCAAGAACCGATGTGCTCTTCTTTTTGACACCGACCTCGGGCCCTGTTAGTATGAAAGTAGCTATTAGCTACTCAACTCCCCCCTATGCGTGGGAAGCTTTCAGGTGATCGCTTGTGAGCGAGGTGACCGCGAAGGAGCTGAAGAACAGGACGGGTGAGATCCTCCGACGCGTCCGGGACGGTGAGACGGTGACGGTCACGGTGCGGGGAGAGCGCGTGGCGCGTTTTGTCCCGCTGAAGTCTACCTCACGCCGCCGTGCCGGCAGTGCCCGTATGCAGCAGTTGTCCGTCATACGCGCTGTGGCCGGCAAGTACAGAGGGTGGGGTACGGTGGATGAGTTTCTCCAGGAAAAGCGAAGGCAGATCGCGCGAGAACGCTGAGAGATGCTCATCCTCGACACCAGCGCGGTGCTCGCTTATTTATACGGCGAACCGGGGCAGGACGTGGTGAGGCGGCTCCTCCGCGAAGCCGTCGACAGGCGCGGAATGGTCCGGCTCCACCGCATCCACCTGGGAGAGGTTTACTACGTCATGTACCGCAAGGGCGGGGAGGCCGTGGCCGAGGCGGCCCTTCGGGATGTGGTGCGCCTGCCGGTTCGTGTAGAGGATCGGATCTCGCCGGCGCTGATGCGCGAGGCCGGGAGGGTCAAGGCCTCGTATCCGGTCTCGTATGCCGATGCGTTCGCCGTGGCCCTGGCCAGGATCCGGGAAGGAACGCTGGTGTCATCCGACAGGGAGCTACAGCGTCTGGAGGCGGCCCGGGAAGTGCCGGTGCTCTGGATTCGCTGAGTCCACCGCCCGGGCCGCCTGTCGCGCTCGTGCAAGGTGTACGATGGCGCTTCAGAGCCGGACGTGCCCGACTCCGTCGCGGATTACGATCTCTGTCCCCAGCGGCGCGCTGAGCTTCGCCATCCACTCCAGGATCTCGCGGCCGGTCCGCTCATCCGCCAGCCCCGGTGTGCCGCGCTCCGGCCATGCTTTGCCGAAGCCGAGCGAGACGGGATAGAGCCGGATCTCCTTGAGTTGCCGGTCCTCGAAGGTGACCAGCGGCAGCACAGTCTCCCAGTACAGCCGGTCCGCGGGGAAGCTCTGGGTGTGGTCCTTCGACAGGTGCTTCATCACGCCAGGCACGGAGAGATTCTGGTCGGCCTTCAGGGTCTCGTAATCGTCGCCCGGCATGCGCGGCATGTACTCGTACTGGAAGATGAAGTTGCCCACCGAGTAGAAGATGGGCTTGCCCTTGTAGATCTTCAGGCCGCGCAGCAGGTGGGGGCCGTGGCCGATGAACATGTCGGCGCCCGCATCGATGGAGGCGTGGGCGAACTGCACGATGAAGTCTGCGGGCTCCCACCGCTCGTTCTTCGGCTCGTGGGCGTGGATGCTCGCCAGGGTCAGGTCCGACATCTCCCGGGCCTGGTGCACCGACGCGGTGTTGCCGTTGAGATCGCCCTCGTGGGCCTCGGTGCGGATCTCGAACTTCTCGCCGACGACAAATGAGCGCTCGGCCAAGATGAACTCGCCCTCGCGCTTGGGCGGGTGGCCGAACCCCATCCACTCCCGCCACTGCCGCCACTTCTCCACGCCGGTCTGCTCGGCGAGGCGCCGGACTGCGTCCATGTGCGCCTGGTTCACCACGTACAGCGTGTCGAAGCGCTGGGGGTTGAGCCCCGGCCGACCCGGGGTATCGGGGCCCTGCGGACCCGCCCGCTGCCCGACCGCAAAGGTGGAGGCGGACGCCACCAGTCCGACCCGGCCGGCCGGCACCTCCAGATACGCCGGCGCGCGCGCCTCGGCCAGGTTGCGGCCAGCCCCGGCGCAGATGAAGTCCATCTTGTCCAGCACGCGCAGGGTCTCCAGACACCCTTCCTCGCCATAGTTCAGCGTGTGATTGTTGGCGAAGGCGGTGAGGTTGAAGCCCATCCGCTGCAGGTCGTGGGCGACGCCCGGCTCGGCGGAGAGGT
>JACQTN010000491.1 GCA_016210785.1 Armatimonadota bacterium | reverse complement strand
TTCGACCATACCATGCCCGGGATCGAATTGGCAAGCGCAGCGCCAGCTGCGACAAGCCCGGACAGTCCGACGCCAAGTCCCGCGATCCAGACCCACGGGGGATAGACGTGGCGCGTTGACCACGTCAACAGGATGGCGGAGATCGTATACAGCCCGTTGGCCAGATACCCGGCGAGCATCGTGCCGGTCCGGTGCAGCGCCAGAAAGAGTGGGACGACGGTGGCGCCGCCGGCACCGGAAGACAGCTCGGCCAGGGCACGATGAGCCAGCGCCGGCAGCACTCCGACTTCGATGGCTCCCGCGGCCAGGTCGGGCGCCACCCCTGCAGCGCTCAACATGACGGCGAGCGCCAGCGGGACGGCGCCCGCATCCCCATGCCTGCCATGGGCCCAGGCGAATGCGGCGTAGAAGTACAGGACCGACAGCGCCGCGGTACTCCAGGTCAGCCATGCGCCAATCCACATCGCGCGGTGATCGACGAGAAACCTGAGCCGCGCCACAAGATCGGGGTTGGTCTCGAGACCATGACGCAGAATGCCCGCCAGCACCACCCCCGCGCCCAGGTGGATCACCAGCGCCAGCCAGGCTGCGACGCGCAGCCGGGACCACACCGCATCGCCACCGGCCTGATGCGCGGGTCCTGGCGGGCTCATGGGCTCCGTAGGGTCACCCACGGAGGCCTCTCCCGAGGTACGCGCGATACAGGATGAGTCCGAAGGGAAACCACCAGATCAGGTCGTTGGTCAGGATCGTCCAACCGGCAACCCACGGCAGGTCGCCCTTCAGGGCCGCGACCAGAAATCCAACGGGGCCCAGCACCTTCCCCAAGAGACCAATCAGGACGATCGGCCAGTAACGCACAGGGTCACGCGCGGCGATCGCATAGCCGATCCCGTAGATCCCGACCATCACCCCGATGAATTGCCAGAGCTGCGGGTAGTTCGGCAGATCCATCCCGGCGAGCCGGAAGAACCAGAGCGGCGCGGCCACCACCACGGCACCCCAGGCCATGTTATAGAGCGCCGCCAGCCACAGCACGATACCCACCCACCGCGGCAGTTCCATGACCTGCACTCCCACGGAAATGTTGTCAGACAGGTCTGGATGGGGCAGCCACAGCCGGAAAGCGCCGGACGCCGTGCCAGTCGTCAATCATGCGCCGGTGTCCCTCCGGGCACGTCCCATACGAGCAGTCGTAAAAACCCTGATCCCACTCCACGACGACATTGTAGTGCTCGCGGCAGTAGATCCTGTCGCACTGCGGGCAGTAGGCGTCGATGCCTTCGACCGTGGCCGGATGGCCCTTCACGAACGCATGCACCTTCGCGATCTGGTCCCGGTCCAGCCGGTGGAAGATCTCCGCCGCATCCGCCAGGTCGAGGGCCCTCGAGTGGGTGATCCCCATGTAGATGAGCCCTTCCTTATCCAGGTATTCAGGGACGCCGATCTTGAAGACCACGGCAATCTCGCCACACACCGAGCACGGCAGGTGATACTCGGCATCGGCGACCTTGATCACGCGGTGGGGCGGAGGAGCGGGGGGCCGTTTCTCCAGATAGGGGTCGAGGGCCGCGAAGATCTTGGTACGGCACCGTTCGAACGCCGCTCTCAGGTCCGCGGCGAGACGCGGCCCCTCCGCACCTTCGAGGCTCACCAGTTCGCTGGCGACCCGCCCGAGGCGACTCCGCGCCATCTCCACATACGCCCGGGAGGACGCGGCGTACTTTCTCTCGCCCTGAGACGCGATGAGATACCTCAGCTTCTTCAAGACCATGCGAGCAGACCCTACCCGTCAGATGCGGAGCCCTCAGTAACCGGAGAACTCCTCCACGCGCGTCCGGTCTTCACCGACGCCCATCTCCTGCAGGATCTTGAGCACCCCTTGGACCATCGCTGGCGGTCCGGCCACGTAGAAGGTCGCGCGGTCCCGATCCTCGACCGCCTCCCGGATCATGGACGCGTCCAGGTATCCGGTGCGCCCCTGCCACCCCCGCTTCGACTGGTGCGGCTTCGTCATGGTCGGGACGAACCGGATGCGGGGGTTCTCGCGGGCCCATCCCTCCATCTCGTCCAGGAAGGCCGCGTCCTCAGGCGTCCGGTTCGCGTAGAACAGCGTGATCCCGTGCGGCGCCTTCCGCTCCGTGGCGTCCTTGATGATGCTGCGGAAAGGCGTGATACCGATGCCGCCAGCGATGAGCACCACACGCGGGCCGGCATCCTCCGGCAGCGTAAACTCTCCCATGGGCCCCGTGACCGTCACCACCGTGCCCGGCGGCACTTCGCCGAGCGTGCGCTTGAACGCGCTTCCAGTCATGCGGGTGGCAACCAGGAGATGGGAATCGGCGGGCGAGGAGGCGATGGAGAACGTGCGGCGATTCCCCTTCTCGTCCTGGTATCGCAGTTCGGGGAGGACCACGGAGACACTCTGACCCGGGATGAAGGTGAAAGACCGCCCTGCCAGGTCAAAGAAGAATCCCACGGTGCCCTCGGCCACGCCCCTTCGCTCCGCCAGTGGAAGCGTAAACTTCGGCACGCTCACACCCTCCCGGCCATGATGGTCGCGACGCGGCTGTGCCGCCCAGGTCGCGGCCAGAGCAGAGGCTCCTTGAATCGCGGCTTCCCGTGCCGCTGCCGGGTTATTTGGACCCTTTCCTTGTAAACAACTGCTCGGCGTTCAGGTGGGCGAGGCGGCGGGCGGTCCCGGCGCTGAGACCCGACAGGAGCTGCCGCCACCTGCGGATCCGCGCCTCGTAGGATCGCAGTGAGGGCGTGTGCGCATTGTCGGTGCCCAGCACGAAACGATCCGAGAATTCCTCATAGAGAGCCTTCATGTCGTCGTACAGCCGGCCCGTGCCGTCCTCGATGAGAAAGATGGAGGGAGTCTGCCGGGGCCAGTAATTGCCGTAGCCGCTTGCGGGAATCCTCGTCATGTCCCCGAGATCGCAGAACAGGTTGGGGTGCCGGGTGAGCATCTCCCGGATGGCCTTCGCCGAGCTCCGGCCGCAGCTGTGCGCCCAGATGATCCTGGCCTTCGGGTTATACTCCAGAAGACTCACCATGCCCGGGACGACGCGGGGCTCGGCCTCCGCGTGGATGGTCATGGGAACCTGGTACCTGGCCGCCAGATCCGCAAAGGCGCGCATGAGGGGCGTATCCACGGGGATGTCCACCTCGGAGCCCATCTGCGCGGCCTGGGGGATCATGTAGCTGTGATGGCGGATGATCAGCTCTCCCAGCCCGGAGAACTCGCCAGACCGGAGCCTTTCTTCTACCTGTTCCAGCAGCTTCTTGGCCACCTCGTCCGGCTCAAGCCATCGCTTCTGCTCAAGGAGCTCCGGCCGCTGGCCTGCGACGAACGGGAGGAAACGCCCGGGATACTGCTTCGCGTAGCTCAGGGCCTGCTCGTCGCTCCCTTCACCCCCGGACCGGTCGCCACGGTAGTACCGGGCCATCAGGACCGACTGCGTCACGCCGGCGCTGTCCATCAGTGCGATCAGCTGGGCGGCCGGCATGTTTTTGTTGAGATGCATGTGGGCGTTGATAATCGGGAGCGTGGCGGCAGGTTGCGATGGTTTGCTTTGAGCAAGGGCAGAAGACGTCTCAACAGCCTGAAGGCTTGAGAGTCCCAGAACAAGTCCGATCGCCAGCACGCTCACCATCACGCGAACGCATCCCATCATGCGCACCCCCCTGCCCGCCTGACCTCGCATTCTCGACGCGAGGGCTCTGCCCGCTGCGCGCCCAACCCCCTCGATATCCGGCTCCCCGTGCCGTCAGGACCTGGCCCGTGCCACGGCCGCCCGGTGCTCCCCGCGCACCCTCTCCCGAAACGCCTCGTCCGCGAGGAACCGCCAGCCCGTGGCCGCCATGGCCTTGGCGCCGAAGCGCAGGGCCTTCTGCCCAGGCTCGCCACCCGCGGCATCCCGGAACTCCACGGAGTGGGCCGACACGCCGTCCGGCACCAGCTTCACGTTGAGGGTCGCCGTGGGCACGGCGTAGGTGACGGCGCCCACGTCGTTGCTGGCAGCGCCCTCCGGCGGCTCGCGCACGTCCAGGGCGCCCGCTGCCGCGGCCTCCTCCAGCAGGGCTGCGTTGAGCGCGGGCACGTTGAGCTTGTCCCAGTACTTGCCCACGTTCTCGATCTCGACCTCGGTGTCGGTGGCCAGCGCCGCCGCCTGCGCGCACCTGATGACCCGCGGCACCACGGCGTCCACGACGGCCCGCGTCGGTCCCCGCACCAGGTAGCGCAACGCCGCGAACTCCGGCACCACGTTGGGGGCCTGCCCGCCGTTGGTGATGATGCCGTGGATGCGCATGTCGGAGGGCACGTGCTCGCGCAACAGCTCGATGGCGTGCATGCACAGCACCGCGGCATCCAGCGCAGAGCGACCTCTTTCCGGGCCGGCCGCAGCGTGGGAGGCCTTCCCCCGGAACCGCATGTCGAGGGTGTCCAGGGCCAGCGACCTTCCTCCCGCGGTGGTGCGGTCCGACCCGTGGAGGTACATGGCCAGGTCGACGCCGCTGAACGCGCCCCGCTCGTGCATGGCCACCTTCACCGGCGGCGGGACCTCCTCCGCGGGGCAGCCGATCACGCAGACGTTGCCGCCCGCCTCCTTCGCCAGGCGGGCCAGCGCGACCCCCGCGCCCACCGCGGCGGTGCCGATCAGGTTGTGGCCGCAGGCGTGGCCGATCTCGGGCAGCGCGTCGTACTCCGCCAGGAAGGCGACAGTCGGCGCGCCCTCCTTGACGTGGATGTCGGCACGGAACGCGGTGGGGAACCCGGCAACCCCTCGTTGCACCACGAAGCCGTGGCGCTCCAGGGTCTCGGCGAGCACCCGCATGCTCTGGTGCTCGGTGTGGGCGATCTCAGGATGGTGCCAGATGAAGTCGGCCACGGTCCACAGCTCGGTGAACACTCCGTCCACGATGGCGTAGACGCGCTCGCGAGACACGGACGTCACCCCCTCCTTAGTGGTTAGGGTGGCAAACGAGAATCTCCTTTCGGGCGCACACAGCCGGCCGCGGAACGTTCGCCGTTCCGGCCGCAACCCCTACGACGGCGGGATGTGCTCCGGCGACCACCACTCCCGCGTCCTGGCGTGAATCTTGCTAACCCGGGCTAGAGAAAGGGGGTGAAGGTCATGGCGATCGACCAGAGGATGCAGCGAAACGACGGCCGGAGCGCCAGCCGGTACATCAGCCCGCTGTACGTCCAGCAGGAGCAGGCGCGCCAGCAGCTGGCGCAAGAGGCAGTCGCGCAGATCTCCGGAACAGGCTCCGCGGCAGGCAATGGGATCACGCCGGAGCGAACTGACGGCGCGACCGCGCAGAACGGCACCCGCGGCACCGGGGCCGCGCCGCGCCGCATCCATCCCGGGTGGGCGCTGGTGGGTCTCGCCGCCACGTGCGCCCTGTACGTGGGCCACCACCTGTGGGTGTGGCGCCGCCGCGGCTGGACGGTGATGTGGTAGGGCTGCCCTCCCCCCTCACCCGCCTGTATTGTCGATTCCCATCTACCGCTGTCCGGCTCGTTCCACACCCGTGCAAGGTGCACCATCCAACCGCGCTCGCCGACTTCGCGTCGCCCCCCGGGGGCGGTGGGGGTGCTCAGGAGCTGAGTGGGTGATGCTCGACCAGGTAACACCTAGCACGGGCGTAGCAGAAGCCGTGGCGGGCGGCGCGGGGTCCCCAGGAAATGCGAAGCATTTTCTGGGGTGCGCGGGAGAGGGGTAAGAGGTAGGTTACTCGCCCGACGCCTCCGCGGGAGACGATACACCCTCCAGCACACGGCTCAGGAAGAGGGGCTCCGGAAGGGCGCCCTCAAACGACACCCGGTCGTTGATGACGATCTTGGGCACCGCGTAGATGTTGTACCGCTGCGCCAGGCGGGGAAACCCGCTGACCTCCACCACCTCCGCCCGCACCTTCGGGCTTGCGATCGCCATGTGATAGGCCACACGGGCCGCCGGCGGACAGTGCGGTCAGGTGGGCGTGACGAAGACCTGGATGTGCGCGTCCCCGGGCAGGGTCGCCAGGGCCGCGAGCGTCTGCTCGCTCAGCTGCGAGGTTCCCTTCGACACGGCGATGACGGCCTCCAGCAGCGTCGAGAACTCGTAGCCGGCGGGCATGCCGAAGAACCGCACGCCGTAGTCCTCCGCCCCGACGATGGCCAGGCCGGGGATCTTGTCGATCCCGCGCGACCGCGCGGCGTCGGATTCCGCGATGATGCCGTGGGTCTGCAGCCTGACCTGGGGAGAGAGCGCGGCGAACTCCTCCAGGATCTTCCGGGCGTGCTCGCAGATCTCCCACTCCGTGCCGGGCATGGCGAGACCCGACACACTGGTGGTGAAGAAATCCAGCGTCACGTCGCCGGCCATTTCCTTTTCCAGCAGTTGCCGGACAAATGCCTCATCTTGGGCCTGCAGGTAGGGCATGGTCGACAGCCTCCGTGCCATCGCGTCCCGAGCGAAAGTTACTTCATTCTAGCGCCAGGCAACGGTGATCCCGCCGTAGCCGCCGCCGACCCCGCCGAAGTTGATGTAGCCGGCCTGGAGCGCAACTTGCGGCGCCAGCCGGTACTGCACGCCCACGTCATAGACGCCGCCGGAGGTCCCGGAAAGCGACACGAGGCTCGCGCTGGCGTACCCCACCCACGCCTCCGCAAGCCTGACCGACCCGCCGGCGCTGACGGAACCCCCCGAGGCGTTGCCTCTCAGCGTAGTGAGGGGGAAGCTCCCGGTGACCACGCCGAGGCTGACCCCGGTGTAGCCCGCTCCGACGAAAAGGTCATACTCGGAGCTCAGCATGGGGATGTGGTAGCGGAGACCGACGCTGTACAGCGAGTTGGTGCCGCCGGTCGGGGACTGGTAGTGGTACGAGCCGACCAGGTCCAGGGCTTCGGCGACGGGGACGGAGAACCCTAGCGAATAGACGGCGCCCCAGTTCAGCCCGGCGGAGGACAGGGTGAGAGCCGTTCGGCTCGTGGGGAACTGCTGTGCCATCACCTCCCGGGACGGCACGAGCACAAGGGCGAGGAGCGAGAGGATGACGAAGACTGCCACGGAGATGCGCCGCATAGCGATCATCGATCCCCCTTCATCGAGATGCACCGGTCGCACGCTCGCCGGAGCATCCGGAAACATCACTTACATGGCCACCAGCAGATTCCTGCCGCCTGCGCTGCTATACTAGGGTCGTTCCAACTAATTGAACCGAGGCGTAGCGGCCAGCATGGCGCACAGCCACTGCCGGCCTTTCGTGCCGATATTGCAGACAAATAGTTGGAACGACCCTGGGAGCACGATGAGCGACGGCACGGCCCGCGACCCGTTCGCCCGGGACCTGGAGGTGCTGGCGCACCTGCGGGGTTACCCCGAGGACCTCGCGCGCTTCGCGAATTTGATGAAGCAGGCGCACCCGCACGGGAAGACGGCGATCGACGTGGTGCTGGGACGGCCGGCCGCGGAAGATTCCCTGGTGGTCGCGGTGTGCCGCAGCGTGGCGGAGGGCGTGCCGGTGCTGAACGCGGTGGAAGCCGCGGATCTGTGGGGGGTGCCGCCGCGGCGGTTCCTGGAGGAGGTGGCGTCGCGGCCCGGATTCCCGGCGCCCCTGTTTGCGCGGGAGCATCGCCGGCTGTGGCGGCGCCCGGAGGTGGAGGCGTACCGCGCCGCTCGGAGCGGCGCCGGGGAGGGCGTGACGTCGGGCGGCGAGGCCGGGGAGCGCCAGGCGGAACACGGGCCAGCCGGCGACCCCCCGTCCGGCGTGTCGCGCCTCGGGGAAGCGTGATGCCGAAGATCGCGCTCTCCGTCAGGTGCCGCCGGTGCGGTGAGGAATTCGACACGCGCCTGCGGCTCGACCGCCGCAGCTTCGAGCGGGGGACGCTGGCGGCAAACTATCATACCTGTCCCGTGTGCGGGGCGAGGGAAACCTACCGGAAGGCAGACTACCTGGTGCGGGAAGCGATACCGCAGAACCGGGTCCCGTGATGGAAGCCCTGGCAGACGCTCCGCCCCGCCCAGGAGCCCGTCTCGGAAAGCTCATGCGCAGGGCCGGCTTCCCACGATGTGTCGGTATCGGCGCCGCGAGTTGAACGGCGCAGGATCGGACTCGCGCCGCCGAGCCCGAGCATCACTGATACTTCGATACCCGCACCGTCGCGGGTGCGCCGTGCGTACGGTGAGCGCGGCAGAACGGAACACCTTGCACCGAGT
>JACQTN010000490.1 GCA_016210785.1 Armatimonadota bacterium | reverse complement strand
GTTCTAGAGAGATTCATGGCGGAGTTGAGCCTGCGGGGCGTAGGCCGCGCGTACGGGAAGATCTGGGCGGTGCGCGACGTCACCCTCACCGTCGCCGATGGCGAGTTCCTGACGCTGCTGGGTCCCAGCGGCTGCGGGAAGACCACCACGCTGCGCTGCATCGCGGGGTTTGCGCCGCTGTCGGCGGGCGAGATTCTCCTCGACGGCCATCCGCTCTCCTCGGCTGCCCCGGGCCTCCACGTGCCGCCGGAGCGCCGCGGCATGGGGATGGTCTTCCAGTCCTACGCCGTCTGGCCCCACATGACCGTCTCCCAGAACGTGGCCTACCCGCCGCGGCGGGCGCGCGTGCCCGGGGCGGACGCTGAGCAGCGCGTGCGTCGCGCGCTGGCACTGGTGCGCATGGAGGCGATGGCGGATCGCTATCCCCATCAACTGAGCGGCGGGCAGCAGCAGCGGGTGGCGCTGGCCCGCGCGCTGGTCATGGCGCCCCGCGTGCTCCTGCTGGACGAGCCGCTCAGCCACCTGGACGCGCCGGTGCGCGAGGAGATGCGCTTCGAGATCCGGGACCTGCAGCTCACCCTGGGTATCACGGTCGTCTACGTGACTCACGACCAGGCAGAGGCCATGGCCATGTCCGGCCGCATCGCGGTCATGGACGCCGGCCGGGTGATCCAGGTGGGCAGGCCGCGGGAGATCTACGACCGGCCCGCCACGCCGTTCGTGGCGGGGTTCGTGGGGGTGGCCAACTTCATCCCCGCCGTGGTAGAGGGAGAGGATGCGGGCGGCGGCCTGCGGGTCCGCCTGCTGGACGGCACGGGGCGGCATGTCCTGCGCGGTGCCCAAAGCGACGTGATGGGAGAGATCGACGGCAGGGCGATCCGCGTCTGCATCCGGCCCGAGCATCTCGGTGTGGACGCCGCCGGGCCGCTCCGCGGGCGCGTCATCCGGCGGACAGACCTAGGTAGCCGGGCCGAGTGCCTGGTCGCCCTGGGTGATGCCCGGGTGCGGGTGGAGACGCCGCCCCACCTGGATGTGGCCGAAGGGCAGGAGGTGAGCCTGGCGGTCCGGCGGTTCCTGATCTATCCGCAGGCGGATTAACGGCGATCCTCGTGATCGCGCACCCAGTACAGCACGGCCAGGACAGGGAGGTTCTTGTCGTTGGGGAACTGGCGCAGGTGTCTGGTCAACTCCTCCGCGTAGTAGCGATCGGTCTTGCCGAAGCGGCTGATGTCGTCGGCGATGGCGCGGGCTCCGGGGTAGACGCTCTTCATGTAATCCGTCGCCGCCGTCACGCCCGCGATCGCCCCGATCACGTAGGTCTTCTTGCCCTCCTGTCCCCACTCCAGGAACTCCTCGCCCGTCGTGCCTTCAATGGTCTTAGGGTTGGGCTTCCACCGGCGGGCCAGGAACGCCGTGATCGCCGATGGCTCCTGGTAGGCAACCGCCAGCCCTGCGCTCAGCGTGAGCAGCACTCCCAGCAGCAGTCCCGCCACCAGCATCCTCATCGTCTGGCCTCCCTTGCCGAATCGCCGTCCACCCTCAGGGTGGTTCCGGTGTACCGGCGTTCGCATCGGGCACGAAGAGGATTCGGTCGCGGGAAACCGTGGAGAGAGGTAGGCCGGCCGGCCGGGAGGTTTGGAAACCGGGCCCTGGGATCAGGGGAGGGGATCCCAGAGGGAAGGCGCCCCGCGGTCCCGGGGACCCCAAGACCAGTGCACCCGGTGCTGGTGGGGCACCCGAAACCGCGGGGTCACGTCGATCAGCGACGGTCCTCGTGGTCTCGCACCCAGTACAGCAGCGCCATCACCGGGATGTTCTTGTCATTGGGATACTGGGTCAAATGCTTCTCCAGTTCCTGCGCATAGTACCGGTCCGTCTTTCCGAACTTGCTGATAGCGTCGGCCAGGGTGCGGATGGAGGGATTGAGGCTCTTCATATAGTCCGTCGCGGCGATGATGCCCGCGATGGCCCCGGTGATGTAGGTCTCCCGAGCCTGCACGCTCCACCCCAGGAACTCCCCGCCGGTGGTCCCCTCGATAGTCTTGGGGTCCGGCTTCCACTGCCGGACCAGGTAGGCGGTGATCCCGGAAGGCTGGTGGTCGGCCAGGGCCGCGTCCACCGCCACCGTGATCAGGATGCCCAGCAGGAGGCCTGTGATCAGCATACGCATCGTCAGTTCACCCTCTCCCCCGGAAATGCCTTACCAGTGACGCCCGTGCTCCCGCACGATTTGGAAGGGTATTCTGAACCGCCGCCCCGAATACCTGCGCCCGCACCGGGCCCCTGGCCCCCCGCACACGCCTTCCTGGTGCCTGCTTGCAGAAGTTCGCAGGATGTGGGCGAGGCCACTGCGTTGCAACGCCCTTTCAGGCACTAGCGTCGGCGCAGTCGCACCTCGCGCATCTGGATCACGTCGGGATCGCGGGGCGAGACCTCCACGTCCCCGGCCACCAGTTCGTAGCCTTCCGCGATCACGGCCACGGGATAGGTCTGTCCTCGCGGAAGCGGTGGGTTGGTCCGGTAGCGCCCCGCGTTGTCGGTCGTCCCGCTGGCCACGATGTCGCCCCGCGTGGCCTGCCGCGGGTTGATCCCGGGCCGGAAGAGGAACATGGCCGCGTTGGGGATGCCCTGGCCGGTGGCAGCATCGCGGATCACGCCCGTCAGAATCGAGCGCCCCGCGGCAGGCGCCGGTGCGGGGCCCGGACCGGGAGCCGGGCCGGCAGGACCGGCGGCATCCTGCAGGTGGGGCTTCCACGCCTGCGGGATGAAGTTGGTCATGGGGTTGAAGCCGATCTGTGCGCCCTCGGTCGACCGCCCGAACGACACCACGGCGATCTGCTCGCCCGCGGTGTTGATGATTGGTCCTCCGCTGTGGCCGGGGGACGCCATGCTGTCATCCTTCAAGAACACACGGGAGCGTCCCCGGGCGTCCGGCAGGAATCCCACCACGTTGCCCTTGACCACCGTGATGGTGGCCCCGCCAATGCCGGGGAAGCCGAAGATGGCCACGCGATCTCCGATCCGCACGCGGCCAGAGTCGCCGATGCGCAGCACGGGGAGGTTCAGGCGGCCGGAGATGGGGCGCATCTGCCCGCGGTCGAAAGACGCCACGATCTGCGCAGCGGCCAGGTCGAGAACGCCCAGCCCGGGTACGTCGACGATCAGCTTCGCGAAGTAGGAAGGAACCGGCAGGTCGGAGTTGGGCAGGTTGAGGCCGATCACCATGAGGCCTTCCGGGTGAAACAGGTCACCCTTCTTATAGCCGGCCTTCTCGTCGGCCTGCGGTGCGCGCACGCAGTGGGAGGCCGTGAGAATCACGCCGCTGCGGGTCACGATGGACCCCGAGCAGCCGCCGCCGGGTTCGCCCTTGCGGTTGAGGATCCAGATCTTGACCGTGGCGGGGATGGTGCGCTCGATGACGTCGGGGGACACGTCCGCCTGCGCCCCGGCCGGCGCCAGGTTCAGCGCCGCGGCCGCGGTGGCCATGACGGCGATCGCGAGGATCGGCACACGGCGCACGCGGAGGTCTCCTATAGCGACACGTCCTGCAGGATCTTGAGGCCGAGCCGCTCCATCTGCCGGAAGCGGGAAGCGGCGGCCAGGAACCGGATGCGGTAGACGGTCCCGCGGTCCACCACGACCGCTTCCAGGGCACCCACGGCCACGGGGAACCGGTCGGCGTCGGGCCGCACGTCGAACGGGTCGGCCACGTACGCGTAGCGCACCAGCATCCCATCGCGCCCGGCGACGCGGGCCTTGCGCACGCTGAGGACGCGGTACATGGGCAGGTCCTTGCCGCGGGTCAGCGCGTCCTCTTCCGCCACCGTCTCCGGGGTGGCGCCCTCTTTCGCGGGGGTCTTTGTCACGGCGATCGTGTCGGGGAATCCGCCCGCGGCACCGGGGCCGCGGACCTCCAGCACATGCGTGGAGCCGGGCACACCGAACCACCCCGCGGGGTAGGCCAGCCGCAGCGTTCCTCCCGGATCGGTGAAGGTGAAACGACGGCCTTCCGCCGCGCTCTTCACCGCCCACCCTGCCACCAGCATCGCGGCCAGCAGGATCCACACCGGGAGGTCAAGCCGGCTCCACCTGTTCATGCCGCCTCCTCCGCCCGCCAAGACGCTGGTGCGCGTGGGGCCGTCACGCCGACGAGGTTGCCGGCGCGCGGGCCACCGCCGCGAAGATGACCGCGGAGACCATGACCGCCAGCGACAGCGCGGCCAGCAGCCCGTACCACGGCCGGTACACCAGGCCCGCCTGCACCACGGTCTCCAGCAGGACGTCGAACACTCCGTTGAGGACGGCGGCCACCGCGACGCCGGCCACCAGTGCTCCGGCAGAGCGGTCCACCTTGGCGCGGCCCAGGAAATATCCGATCACCATGCCCAGGGCGGCGTGGGCCAGGGCAGTGATGACGACCTGCAGCACCGCCGCGGTGGTAGGAAGGCCCCGCGCCTCGATCACGAAGCCGAAGTTGAAGACTGCGGCCACGCCCAGGCCCGCCGCGGTGCCATAGACGACGCCGTCCATCACCGACCCCAGTTCGTCGGAGTTGAAGACGCTGTAGCGTACCGCGGCGTAGTTGGCGAAAGTCTCCGCCGCGCCCACCACCAGGATGGACCCCAGGAGGTGGGTGAGGAGATCGCCGCCCAGCCACTGCCGAACCTGGAAGATATCGCGCGTCACAGGCAGGACCACCGCCTGGCTCAGCAGCGCCCCCAGGAGGAAGACCTGCGCCACGTGCCCCATGGGCTCGGGCTCCCGGCGGTCCACGGCCCAGAAGAACACCAGCCAGAGGAGGGAAGGGATGAGGGCGAGGACCAGCGCGGCCACCACCAGCGCCGCACTGTCCGGTTCGAACCGGAGCCAGGGGGTCAACCGGCGCAGGACGCCGACGTAGAGCAGGAGTCCCGTGAACGAGGCGGCCTGCGCGTACCAGAGGGCCCGGCCTGATCCGGCGCGTGACGCCAGAGAACTCACCCCCTGACGTGTAGACCCGTTCGGCCGGGCGCGCCGGCCCCGGGCGAACGTTTTTCCCGGTGGCCTACTGGCGCTTCAGAGTGATGTCGCGGAGCGTGGTGGTGGTGCCCCAGTCCTGGCTGATGGTGAGCGAGAATCTGGTCGGCATCAGGACCTGATACCCGCGCGCGCCCACGGCCACGGGATAGATCTGCCCGCGCTGCAGTGGATTGGAGAGCTGGAAGTTGCCCGCGCTGTCCGCCCGGGCCTCCGCGGCCAGATCCTCGTCGTTCCACAGATCCGGATCGGTGAGCCTCTCGCGTGGCGTGCCCGGTTTGAAGGCCACGAAGATCGCGCCGGTAATGCCCTGCTTTGTATCCTCGTCAATGATCTTCCCGCGGATGGTGACCCCGGTGACCACGGGCTGCGACGAAAGCGCGCCGATCCCGCCGGCGGCGCCGGTGCCGCCCGGCCCGGGCACCTGCCCCGACAGCGCGCCGCCCGTGCCAGGCGAGCCCGATGCCCCGGGCTGCTGCCCCGACAGCGCCCCGCCGGTGGACGGGGGCCCCGAGGGCGTGGAGGGCGTGGAGGGAGTGGAAGGCGGGGCCGACGGCGAGGAGGGCACAGGCGTGGAGGCGGGCGGCGGAGAAGGCCGCGACGGCGTCGAGGGGGGCGATGCGCCGATAGTCGCGCCGCGCAGGTGCTGCGCCCACGCCGACGGCACCCGGTCCAGCGGGATGGCGAGCGGCACGCGCATGCCGCTGCGCGGGTCGAACCGCCCCGCCACGTGCACGGCGACCTGCTCGCCGCGCGCATTGATCACCGGGCCGCCGCTGGCGCCGGGCCCGGACTGGGCGTCGTGCTTGATGTAGGCCCGGCCGCCGCCGGAGCCGGCGACGAATCCCGTCACCGTCCCGCGGGCCGCGGTGATGGAGTTCCCGCCGAGGCCGGGGAATCCCAGGACGGCAATGGGATCCCCGATGCGCACCTGCGTCGCGTCGCCTATGGGGACGGTGGGGAGGTTGAGATTCTGCACGGGACGGCCCTGCACGTCGGCCACGATCTTGACCAGCGCCATGTCGGGCTCGGTGTTGCCGACGATCGCGCGGGCGATGTAGGCGGGAACGGCGTTGACCTGACCCTCGCGGTTCAGGGCGATCCCCACGAGCCCCTGCGGGTGCGAGAGCCTTCCGGTCTTGGTGTCGCCGATGACGTGGAAGTTGGTGACGATGACCCCGTCGGGGGTCAGGATGGATCCCGAGCCCGTGCCGACGATCTTCATAGACTGGTCCAGGATCAGGATCTGCACGGTGGCCGTGACAAGGGCCTGCATCACCGACCCCGGCACCGTGTCCTGGGCCCCCAGGCCGGCGGGCACGCCCGCGACCAGCGCGAGCGTCATCAAGACCGCCGCGATCCGCAGACGCTGCCTGCTGATTCCGTTCATAGCGTTCCTCCCAACCCGCGCAACGCGGTCACATTCCCCCCTTTGACACTTCAACGCGCACCGCGGAAAGTCCTGGCCGCTCCCATCGCCACCGGGTGCCGCTGCCCCCGCTGCAGCGCGGTGGGGAACACGGAAGCTGCCGGGTTCCGCCCAAAATGAGGCCCGCAGGGTCTGCGGACCCTGCGGGCGCCTGGCACTCCCCTGGGCGCTTTTCCGGGGTCCGTCGGGACCCCGGCCGCGCCGCGAGATGTCGTCGAGATGTTGGAGGTGCGGTGTTTAGATCTTGCCGAGAACGAAGAACGCGACGAGGAAGCCGAGAATGATCATCGTCTCGGGGAGAGCCAGGAAGACCAGCATCAGACCGCCAATCTCAGGGCGCTCGGCCATGGCGCCCGCCGCCGCGGAGCCGATGCGGGACTGCGCCCACGCCGTCCCGATGGCCCCAAGGCCCACCGCGATCGCCGCGGCGACGCCCAGCAGCCCCATGGAGAGGCCAGACGCTTTGGCCGCCGCCTGCTCCGCTGCCAGCGCCATCGGGACCGCCAGCACCATCACGTTGAACATCACGCGCGCTACCATCACAAGCCGCTTCATTGTCTTTCCTCCCCCTCCTGGTCGTACCCGGGCCTCGCGGCTACTTTGGCTCCCGCGTGGGCTTGAGTCCGCTCTCCGGCGCCGCGGGCTTGACCTCCACAGCCTTCGCGGCCGCCCGCCGCGCCTGCAGCTTCTCCTGGAACTTGAGGATGGCCGTGGCCAGGCTCAGCACCCACGGGTCGCGCGCCAGCGCGCGCCGGTGATAGAGCCGCGCCTCCTTCGCCTCCCGCCGCACGTCGTCCAGGATGCGCACCTTCTTGGCCTCCCGGATCGCCCGCCGGTGGTCATCCAACAGCCGCGCCGTCTCCCGTCGCTGCGCCATCAGAACCTGCCGGTGTGGTCGGGTCGTCAGCATGATCGCTCACCTCGGGACCAGTCTAGAAGAGGGGCGGCGTTGTGAATATCGGTCAGCGAGGTGAAATCCTCGTACACTGCCTGTCTGATCTTGGCATAGGGTTTGTATGTAGAAGCCGTATCGGGCAGCGATCGTAGCCGCATCGGGTCTGTGCCCGATCCCGCATCGGGTCACCACACGCTGTGCTCTCGGGTCCGGCGTCTGTCGGAGAGCGAGCGGCCGCGATGCGTGGAGTTTACCGCGGCGCGGCGCGGAGGGGGATTCGGCGCGACGGCGCCGGCGCCGGGCCCAGCCAAGGTGTGGACGGCAGGGGGACTCTCGGCGGAGGTGGAATTTCCGGCATCATTCCACCGCAGGGCTGGTGAAAATGGCCAACCAGAGGAGTGGTAAGAGCATGGACATCTCCACGGTGGTCTTCGGCGGGCTTGCGGCTGCGCTGGTCGTCTACTCGCTCCGCAACGGGGGACCGGCCCACGCCGCGGCCGGGCTGAGGTCCGGGCTGGTCCTCTTCATCGAAACGGTACCGCGCCTGCTGCTGGGGTTCATCG